>NZ_JACAOM010000195.1:0-23299 GCF_013386245.1 Pseudomonas sp. 21615526
GTGCTGGGGGCGGGCTACGCTTTTCTGGCCCCGCGGGAGTATCAGGTCAGCAGTGTGCTGCGCCCGGCTGCCATCAATGAGCTGGATGCTCTGAACCGCTCCGAAGTCTATAAGTTGCCGCCGGCCGACGCCCTGAACAAAGTGGGGGCGCAACTGGACTCATACGAAGCGCGCCTGGGGTTTTTCAAGTCCCATGAGGACCTGTTCAAGGCGTTCCAGAAAACCGGGCAAAGCCTCGAGCAGAGTTTTGAAGAATTCAATCGAAACTCCATCAACCTGAGCCTGCCCGATCCCAAGAAGTCCGACTCCCTGAGCAGCTATATCAAGCTTGAGCTGGAATACCCGGCAGACATCGACGGGGTAGCGATTCTCAACGGCTTTGTAGACTACGCAATTGATTCGGAACGTGCCCAGGTCGGTGCTGACCTTAAAGTGATCGTCAATAACCGCTTGAACGAACTCAAGGGCAAAATCGACGCGGCGCGCTCCAATTACGAAACCGACAAGGAATCGAAGATTGCCAAGCTGCTTGAAGCCGACAGGCTCAAACGGGCCAAGCTGGAGGACGAACTGGGTGCCCTGCGCTTACAGATGAAAATGGAACGCACGGACCGGCTGGCAGAGCTGGCGGAGGCCATTTCCATCGCCAAGTCGATGGGCATCAAGACCCCGACCACTCCTTCTTCCATGGCAGATGCCTCGCGTAGCGGCTCGAATCAAGTAATGCGCACCGAGGTCAACAACCAGAAAATCCCGCTGTACTTCCTCGGTACAGAGGCGCTTGAGGCGGAACGTGCCGCGTTGCAGGCGCGTACCAGCGACGACTTTACCAACAGCCGCATTGCACAGATTGGCAAAGAGTTGCAGATGCTGGAGGTCAACCGTGAAGTGGAGGTGCTGAAAAATCGCGGGAATGAAGACATTTTCTTGCAGGATGTTGAACCGTTACGAGCGGAAGTCGCGCGTTTGCGAGGCCTGAATATCGACATGAGTGGCCTCAAGCTGGTAACCATTGACCGTCGTGCCCAAGAGCCGCTGAGCCCGATCAAGCCCAAGAAAGCCCTGGTTATGATACTGAGCCTGCTGGCAGGGTTGACCGTGGGTGTACTGATTGCGCTGGGCCGCCATCTGCTGGCACGACGCGAAGCCGTACCCTACTCGGAGTTGGATGAATATCGGCTTTCTCTGCGTACACGCAAGGATGACGAACCGAAAAGCTGACGCCTTCAGCAGCGGGCAGGCCGCCCGGCAAGCCCGCTGCTGCTGTTCCTGGCACACTCACTGGACACCTTTTCACAAATCTTGATTAACCTTTGGTTACAAAGTGTGGCTAAAATAGCTGCCAATGGCCACGACCGGATTGTCACCCAGCCGTTCGTGTTGCCGGTTTTGTGAATTGTGATTTCAGGTGCTGCATCTTCAATCCTCGGCCGTTGTGGGCACGCGGGAGCAGCCTGTTCTCTTCTGACTTGTGACGAATACCTTGAAACTCATCATTGTTGCTCTCTACGTTGCCTCTATTGCGTATGTCCACCTGCGTGGCCGGGTGCGCCACAAGCTGGGGCGCCAGCTCAGCGATCACTCGACCTTCCTGGCTCCGGTGAACTGCTTTCTCTACCTCTTTTCCAAACTGCCCAGCCGACCGTACCTGTCCCCCAGCGACTTTCCCGACCTGAGCCCGCTTCAGGAGCATTGGCAAGAGATCCGCGAGGAAGGCCAGAACCTGCTGCGCGCAGGCGAGATCAAGCGCTCCGACCAGTACAATGACGTGGGTTTCAATTCGTTCTTCAAGTCGGGCTGGAAGCGTTTCTATTTGAAGTGGTACGGCGACAGCCATCCTTCGGCAATGAAGCTGTGCCCGCGCACCACCGAGCTGGTGCAAAGCATCGGCTCGATCAAGGCCGCGATGTTTGCCGAGCTGCCACCGGGCTCAAAGCTGGTACGCCATCGTGACCCGTATGCCGGTTCCTACCGTTACCACCTGGGCCTGGACACGCCCAACTCCCCGGGCTGCTACATCAACGTGGACGGTGAAAACTACTACTGGCGCGATGGTGAGCCGGTGATGTTTGACGAGACCTTCATCCACTACGCCGAAAACACCACCGAGCAGAACCGGATCATTCTGTTCTGCGATATCGAACGCCCGATGAAGTACCGCTGGGCGGCCGCGTTCAACCGTTGGTTCAGCCGCAACGTGATGGCTGCGGCCGGTTCGCCCAACGATGCCGGTGACAAGACCGGCGGCCTGAACCGTGCGTTTACCCGCCTGTACAAGATTCGCCTGCGGGGCAAGGAGTTGAAGAAACGCAACCGCACCCGTTACTACCTGGAAAAGTGGGCGATCTTTGCCGGCCTGGCCGCGATCTTCATCCTCATCTGAACCGGGCAGCGGAGCGCATCAGCCTGGCGGATGCGCCCCCAGCTTCTCCCACATCTTCTTGCTGATCTTCTGCCGATTGGCATAACCCGCCCACGGGTCCTTTTTCAAACCCTGCAAACGCTCGTGCAGGTTAGCCACCGTCCATTGTTGGGCGCTGTGCAAACTCTTCAACTCATCACGACTCACCGGTACCGATACCGGCAGGCCGGGCCGCGCCCGCACCGAGTAGGCGGCTACCGTGCTGGCGCCCCGGGCGTTGCGCAGGTAGTCGATGAAGATCTTGCCCACGCGATTCTTCGGGCCCGAAGTCGCGGTAAAGCGTTCAGGCAACTGCAGCGTCATGAACTGGGCGATGGCCTTGGCGAAGGCCTTTACCGAGTCCCAGCCGTCGCGGCGCGCCAGCGGCACCACCAGGTGCAGGCCTTTGCCGCCGCTGGTCTTGACGAACGCTTCAAGCCCCAGTTCATCGAGTACCGACAAGGTCAGTTGCGCCGCTTCAAGCATGCTTTTCCACGGCAGTGCCGGGTCCGGGTCGAGGTCGAGCACAAACAGGTCCGGGGTTTCAATCTTGTCAGCGGTAGCGCCCCAGGTATGCAACTCGACGGTACCCATCTGCACGGCACCGATGAGCGCGGCCGGGCTGTCGATTTCCATCAGCCGCGCATGGCCCGGGTCCAGGGCCTGGTCCAGTTGCTTGATATTCGGGATCGCCAGGCGCTCGGAGTGCTTCTGGAAAAACTGTTCGCCGGCAATGCCTTCCGGTGCCCTGAGCAAGGACACCGGCCGGTTGCGCAGAAAGGGCAGGAGCCATTCGCTGATGCCCTCATAGAACTGTGCCAGTTGCAGTTTCTGTGTAGCGCTCTGGACATCGATGACTCGGTCCGGATGGGTAATCCTGACCCCAGCCACGGCGCCGGTGCCCGCCGTCTTTTTGCGGGGTTTTTCCTTCAGCGATTTGGCCGTCCGCGGCTGCTCATGCACAATCTGCTCCGCCGGCTTGTCGGTGCGCAGCCCGACAAACGCCGCCTGGCGCACCACACCTTCGCAGGTCCATTCGGCAAATTGCACTTCGCCCACCAGCTGCGGCTCGACCCAGTGCACGCCGCGTGCCTGGGCACTGGTCAGGGGCTTGGCCAGCGGTGAAGTCTGGCGTTCCAGCGCCTTCAACTGTGCACTGATCTTTTTCAGCGCGGCCTGATCGAATCCGGTACCTACGCGCCCGGCATACACCAGGTCGCTGTCATCATTGACCGCCAGCAACAGCGCGCCAAACCCGCTGCGCGAACCTTGCGGGCGGGTGAACCCTACGATCACGAATTCCTGGCGCAGCCGGCACTTGAGCTTGATCCAGTCCGGGCTGCGCCTGGAAACGTAGGGGCTGCCGGCACGTTTGCCGATCACGCCCTCCAGCGCCAGGTCGCAGGCGCTTTCGAAGATATCCCGCTGGTTGGCAGCAAAGGACTCGGAGAAGCGCAGCAGCTTGCTCTTGCTGCGGCTAACCGCGTCCTTCAGTGCGGTGCGGCGCTCTTCGACAGCGGCTTCGCGCTGGTCGCGGCCGTCCAGGAACGGCGCATCGAACAGGTAATAGACAATGTCCAGGCTGCGGCCGATATCAAAAGCGTTCTGCAGCGCCTGGAAATCCGGCAGCCCGTCGGCGTTCAGGCTGACCACCTCACCGTCAAGCCAACTGTCCTTGAGCTTCAGGGCTTCCAGGGCCTTGGCCTGGCGTGGCAGGCGATCGGTCCAGTCATGGCCATTGCGGGTGAACAGCCGAACTTCGCCATCGCGAATCCGCGCGAGGATGCGATAGCCGTCGAATTTGATCTCATACACCCAATCGCCTTCCGGTGCACGGTCCACCAGTGTCGCCAGCTGTGGCGCGAGTTGATCGGGCAGGTCGGTTGAGGGCTTGCGCCTGGCTTTCTTCGGCGCTGCGGGCTTTTTCGCAGCCCCCACCGTTGTGTCGCTCAGCACGCTTTTCGGTTCAGCCTGGACCACATCGTAGTCAGCCACCGGGCGTGCCTGCTGATCGTTCTCCTTGATCAACAACCATTGCTCCTTGTCGCCGCTGCCCTTGAGTCGGGTGCGCACCAGCGTCCAGTCGCCTGCCAGTTTTTCGCCGATCAGGCTGAACTTCAGCTTGCCGGCCGCGTAGGCCTTGTGCGGGTCATCGTGGGGCTGCCATACACCGCGATCCCACACGATCACATCGCCAGCGCCGTATTGGCCTGCCGGAATGCTGCCCTCGAAACTGCCGTAGCCCAATGGATGATCTTCCACATGCACCGCGAGGCGCTTCTGGCTCGGGTCGAGGCTTGGGCCCTTGGGCACCGCCCAGCTTTTGAGGACGCCGTCGAGCTCCAGGCGAAAGTCATAATGCAGGTTGCGCGCATCGTGCTTTTGAATCACGAACGACAGGGCATGCGCCCGGTTCCTGGCGCGAGGCGCACTGCCGGCGGGTTCGGCGGTCACGTCGAAGTCGCGCTTGGCGTTGTATTCACTCAGGGGCTTGGCCATGGCGGTCTACCTCATGAAGCCTTGCTGGTCTTTTTCGCGGCAGGTTTCTTGGCTGCAGCCTTGGTCGCGGGCTTGCCGGCCAGGCTGCGCTTGAGCAACTCCGTCAGGTCGATCACGTCCGCAGATTTGCGCTCATCCACACCTTCACTGGATTCCACGTCTTCGATCTTGCCGGCCTTGGCCTTCTTCGCCACCAGCGCCATGATCTTTTCCTGGAAGCTGTCGCGGTATTCGTCCGGCTGCCAGTCGGCACTCATGTCTTCCACCAGACGCTTGGCCATGTCGAGTTCGCCCTTGGCCAATGTCGGTTTGGTCACGTCGCTGCCCAATTCCAACTCGTCCAGGCCACGCACTTCGGCAGGCCAGCGCAGCATCACCAGCACCAGCGCCGACTCCAGCGGCATCAGTGCCGCCAGGTGCTGCTTGGTGTGCAGCACCACGTTGGCCAGGGCGACCTTGCGGGTTTTCTTCAGGGTTTCGCGCAGCAGGGCATACACCTTGCCGCCGCGCTTGTCGGGGGCCAGGAAGTAGGGCGTGTCGATGTTCTGCAACGGGATCTGGTCGCTGGCCACAAACGCGATGATTTCGATGGTCTGGGTGGACTTGGGGTGGGCCGAGCGGATTTCGTCTTCGCTGAGGATCACGTAGCGACCTTTCTCGTAGGCCACGCCCTTGACGATATTCTCCTTGGTGACTTCCTTGCCGGTGGTCTTGTTGATGCGCTTGTAACCCACCGGGTCCATGCTGCGTTTGTCCAGCCAGTCGAAGTCGACGCCCTGGGAGGACGTGGCCGAGACCAGTGACACGGGGATGTGCACCAAGCCAAAACTGATTGCGCCTTTCCAGATAGCCCGTGGCATGTCGGTATTCCTGAAGTGTGTGGTCTTCAGGTGACAGGGCGGATTCGGCAAAAGTTTCCCTGGCCAGCCGGCTGGCACCAGGGTTTCAGACAGATCGTGTTACACCTGATGAGAAACTATTTAGTTACCAAAGCCGAACCCAAGGCGTAGCGTGTTATCGAAAGCACGTATTACTTGCGCCCAGAGAGGCTTTGTCATGAACACCCGTTTGCGCAACCTTGCCGTATTGGCGTTGGGCCTGGCCTTGAGTTCGTTGGCACAGGCGCAAAACCTGCCCGGCACCAGCAACAACCCCTACAACGGCCCCATCCACCAGGCCAATCCCAACAGCATGCAGGGCACCCAGCCCAACGCGCCGGCAGCGCGAGGCACCTATATTCCGCCGGCACAGAGGCCGCCGACCCTGCAAAACGGCGGTATCGGCAACAGCGTCCAGCGCCGTGACGGCGCGCAGACCCCGCCGGCTATCCAGCCCAAGGCTCCCACCCGTGACGCCAATGGCAATCGCGGCGATTGAGTGTGTAAAGACGACAAGGAAACCCACCGTATGCTGTTACGCAAAACCCTTCTAGCGACCTTCTGCGCCGCTGCCTTGCTGCCCCTGGCGCTGCCTGTCTCGGCGGCCGCCACCCAACAGTTTCCCAGCGAGCAAGGGAGTATCACCGTCACCCCGATTGCCAAGGGCCTCGATCACCCGTGGGCGGTGGCGTTCCTGCCGGACAAGCAAGGCTTCCTGGTCACCGAACGTCCCGGCAACCTGCGGTTTGTCAGCCCGGACGGCAAACTGTCCGCGCCCCTGAGTGGCGTGCCGAAGGTGTTTGCCAAAGGGCAGGGCGGCCTGCTGGACGTGGTGCTGTCGCCGGACTTCAAGGAGGACCGCCTGGTGTACCTGTCCTACGCCGAGGGCGGCGGCACTAATGGCACCGCAGGCACCGCAGTCGGGCGTGGGCGCTTGAGCGATGACCTGAGCGGCCTGCAAGACTTCAAGGTGATCCTGCGTCAGGAGCCCAAGCTGTCCACGGGCAACCACTTCGGCTCGCGGCTGGTGTTTGACCGCGATGGTTACCTGTTTGTGACCCTTGGGGAAAACAACGACCGGCCCACCGCCCAGGACCTCGACAAGCTGCAAGGCAAAGTGGTGCGGATCTTCCCGGATGGTCGTATACCGGAAGACAACCCCTTTGTCGGCCAGGAAGGCGTGAGGCCGGAAATCTGGTCCTACGGCCAGCGTAACCCCCAGGGTGCGGCACTCAACCCGTGGAGCGGCACACTCTGGGAAAACGAACACGGCCCGCGCGGCGGGGATGAGATCAATATCATTGAACGAGGGAAAAACTACGGCTGGCCGCTGGCGACCCATGGCATCAACTATTCCCTGACGCCGATTCCCGAGGCCAAGGGCAAGACCGCCGAAGGCACAGTGCCGCCGCACCATGTCTGGGAGAAATCCCCCGGCGTGAGTGGCATGGCGTTCTACGACGCCGACCGGTTCAAGGCCTGGCAGCACAACGTGTTTATCGGGGCATTGGTCAGCCAGGAGTTGATTCGCTTGCAGTTCGATGGGGACAAGGTCATCCACGAAGAGCGACTGCTGGGCGGCCTGAAAGCGCGGATCCGCGATGTGCGCCAGGGCCCGGATGGTTACCTGTATGTGCTCACGGATGAAGATAACGGCGTGTTGTATCGGGTGGGCCTTAACCAGGACTGACGGATACGGCAAATACCAATGTGGGAGCGGGCTTGCTCGCGAAAGCGATGGGTCAGTCGCTGGAGATGTTGGCTGAGCCATTGCCTTCGCGAGCAAGCCCGCTCCCACAGTTGTGTAGCGTCGAGCCTACAACCCAAGCTCCGACAACCCCGGATGCTCATCCGGACGCCGCCCCAGCGGCCAGTGGAACTTGCGCTCGCTTTCCTTGATCGGCATGTCGTTGATGCAGGCAAACCGGTTCGCCATCAAGCCGTTCTCGTCAAACTCCCAGTTCTCGTTGCCGTAGGAGCGGAACCAGTTGCCGGAGTCGTCATGCCATTCATAGGCATAGCGCACCGCAATGCGGTTGCCGGTAAACGCCCACAACTCCTTGATCAACCGATAATCCAGCTCTCTGGCCCATTTGCGGGTCAGGAAGGCCTTGGCCTCTTCGCGGTTGTGGGCGAACTCGGCGCGGTTGCGCCATTGGGTATCCAGGGTATAGGCCAGGGATACCCGTTGCGGGTCCCGGGAGTTCCAGCCGTCTTCGGCCAGGCGAACTTTTTCAATCGCCGACTCACGGGTAAACGGCGGCAACGGCGGGCGTATTTCTGCGTTGGATGACATGGGACGGCTCCTTAACAGGTTTAAAAGTCAGGTCAAAGTTGCAATAGGGTTCGCGCCATGGATTGCGCATTATCGGCAGCGGTGGTGTCGCCCATCACCAGGGCAACGGTAATGGCGCCATCAATCAGGATCAGCAGGTGCGCGGCCTGGCGTTCCGGGTCGGGGGTGCCATGTGCTTGACACAGTTCGAGGGCGTACTCGAACAGTTTCTGTTTATGGGCCTTGGCCAGTTGGCGCACCGGGTTGTGCGGGTCGCCGGTCTCGCCGCTGGTGTTGATGAAGGCGCAGCCGCGAAAGTCATCGGAGCCGAACCAGGTTTTCAACGCGCTGAACACACCCAGCAGGCGCTCGCCTGTGGTGGCGTGGTGTTCAACTTCGTTGCGCAGCCACTGCATCCAGCGCTCGTCGCGGCGTTGCAGGGCGGCAATCACCAGTTCGTCCTTGTTGGCGAAGTAGCGGTAGACGCTCTTTCTGGAGACGCCGGCGGTTTTCACCAGAAGATCCATGCCGGTGGCAGCGATGCCATTTCGGTAGATCAACTTTTCGGTAACGTCGAGGATAATGTCGCGAGTGATATCGTTCATGGAGATTACAGTAGAACGATCGTTCTCCTTGGTCAATTAATTATTTTTAACCCTGGGCGGGAAGACCTGAGCCAGCCCATGGTGTAAGCTCTGGAGTCCTTCGGATTCGACCCATTGCGAGCCCTATGCCGTCGTTATTCAAACGCTCCCTGTTGCCCAAGCTGCGCGGTTTTCCCCTCACGCCCGACGCGATCGAGGTGCTGTCCGGCGCCGCCGAGTACCGCCGTTGCCTGCTGGAGAAAATTTCCCAGGCCACCCAGCGCATCTACATCGTAGCGTTGTACCTGCAGCAGGATGAGGCGGGGCAAGAGATCTACGACGCGTTGCACGCTGCCAAGGCCGCCCGGCCCGGGCTGGATATCGTGGTGGTGGTCGACTCGCTGCGGGCCCAGCGTGGTTTGATCGGCGCCGGCAAGCAGCCGGGCAACAGCGCCTGGTACCAGGCCATGACTGAGTCCCACAGCACCGAAGTGCCGGTGTATGGGGTGCCGGTGCAAACCCGCGAACTGTTCGGCGTGCTGCACCTCAAGGGCTTCGTGATCGATGACAGCGTGCTGTACAGCGGCGCCAGCCTGAATAACGTGTACCTGCACAAGTTCGACAAGTACCGCTATGACCGTTATCACCTGATCCACAACAAGGCGCTGGCCGACTCGATGCAGCACCTGGTGGAGCACGGCCTGGTGGCCGCCAAGGCGGTGCATCGCCTGGACCTGCCCAACCCGCCGACCACCCGCAGCCTGCGCAACGACATCGGCGACCTGCGCAGCCGCCTGAAACACGCGGTGTATGACACCACGGCGGGGCAGTTGCCCAACGGCAGCCTGACGGTCAGTCCGTTGCTGGGCGTGTGCAAGAACAACCCCCTGAGCCGGGTGATCTGCGAGCTGATTGCCAGCGCCCAGCACCAGCTGACTATCTGTACGCCGTACTTCAACCTGCCGCTGCCGGTGACCCGGGAAATCAACCGCGCCCTGGCCCGCGGGGTGAAGATTGACATCATTGTTGGCGACAAGACTGCCAACGACTTCTACATCCCGCCGAGCGAGCCGTTCAAGGTCATCGCCGCGCTACCGTATCTCTACGAAATAAGCCTGCGTCGCTTCGCCAAGCGTCACCAGCGCATGATCGACAGCGGCCAGCTGAACCTGCACCTGTGGCGCGACGGCGACAACACCTACCACCTCAAGGGCATGTGGGTCGACCAGCGCTACACCTTGCTGACCGGCAATAACATCAACCCGCGGGCGTTTCGCCTCGACCTGGAAAACGCCTTGCTGATCGATGATCCGAAGGGGGAGTGGGTAGGGCCACGGCGCACCGAGCTTGCCGAGATTTTCCAGCACACCTCGCGTATTGAGCGCTACCAGCAGCTGGAAACCCTCGTGGAGTACCCGGCGGCAGTCGGCAAGTTCTTGCGCCGGGTCAGCCGGGTGCGGATCGAGCGTTTGCTGTATCGGATTTTGTAGGGCCCGTGACCTTGCAGGTTAATCCGGAATCGACCTGACAAGAATGTTGTCCAAGTCGTAGCGATGGGGTTCGCTGCCTGCACTTCTTGACCAGAGTCTGATTGAGATTGGGTGAGTGCCTCCGTCCTCTTTCACGTACGGAAGAGGGACAGTCAGGCGCGTCCAGCCGGGAGACGGTGGATGTGGCCCGTATGCTTGCTCCAAGCCTCCCGCCAACACGATGATGTCCGTTTCCGATAGGGTCCGGTATTCAAAGATCACTGTGTATTCAGTGCCCTTTATGAATGAGTAGGACTTGGAGATACCCATCTCATGAACCGCATCGGATGCATTGGTGAGGTAGAACTCGTGATCGTTCCCAGGCGTCCGTGGCTCAAGCTTTGCGGTGTCTGGGCGGTCCGGGTGCCAGCCATTCCAATTTCTGTCAGTAAATGTCGTCAAGTCATTCAGGTCGTCGCTCATGGTGCTTGTCTCCAGAAAAGGTAGGTGGCCTCAGCTAATGCTGTGGCCACGCGCTTTATCAGAGGCTTTTCAGGGATGGACGTCTACTGTCAGAAATAACAGGTAGCTCAACCTGGGGTGTTACCTGGTTGCCGTGCCGCCGGCCAGCACGCGATCAATAGCAGCAGCGCCGCCGCCACCAAGTAGGGCAGGCGAGGTTCGATCGCGTAGATCAAGGTCCCGGCCAACGGCCCGACCACCACGCCCAGGCCTTGGGCCGCACCCACCGAACCTGCCGTGGCGCCTTGCTCCGACGCATCCACCGCATTCGCCGCCAGCGCCGCGAAAGACGGGAAGATCCAGCCCATGCCGGCCGCGGACACAAAAAAGCACAGCCACAGGATCCAGGCCGTATCAGCGAACATGCTGCCGGCAAATCCCAGGGCTGACACCACCGCACCGATGCGAATCATCCGCAGCGGCGGCCACTCCAGTTTGCGCACTACCAGTTGCGAACAGATCAACGCCAGCCCGACCATGGTCAGGGCGATACCGGCAGTTTGTGCCGCATCGGCCGGGTTCATCTTTAAGCGATCCAACGCGAAAAAACCCACGGTTATCTGCGCGATCGACACACACAGCATCGCGACAAACGCCACCACCAACGGTCGACGCAGGCGTGGGTCCGAGAGGTTGACCGGCTTGGGCGGCTGCTTGAGGTGCAGCTCCTGGCGCGGCAATTTGGCCAGCAGCAACAAGAATCCCAACAGCGGTAACACCGCCATCGCATAAAACGGCAGGCTCAGGCTGTGACGCGCCAACAGCGCAGCAATCGCCGGGCCCAGCACCAGGCCGCAGGCGTTGGCGGCGCCCAGGGAAGCCATGGCCTTGGCGCGGTGCTCAGGCTCAATGTTGTCGGCCACCAGCGCATAGCCGCCCACCGGTATCGCAGCGTAGAACACGCCGATCAGGCCACGACCCAGAATCAGCCCGATAAACGCCAACATGGCCGATGGCAGCAGTTGCAGGGACGCATCGATAAACACGCACAGCGCCCAGTAGGCCAGGGTGAAACCACCGGTGCCCAGCAGCAGCACACGGCGCCGGCCCAGTCGGTCACTGGCCTGGCCCCATGGACGAGCCAGAAGCATCCAGATCACCCCGGACACGGTGACCGCCGCACCTGCCTGCCAGGTGGCCAGGCCAAGCACCCGAGCGATCGGGCCAATCAGCGAGACAAATGCCATCATCGCCATGGTGCAGGCCATGTTGGCCAACAGCAGCGGCCTCAGGTTGAATGGGCGGTCAGTGTGCAAAGTCGCGAGTGCAGCGTCTTGGGAGCTGTTCATCGGTTATCCAAGGGCAGGAGAAAAGGGCAGTCGTGCATCCACCATCACCAGCGGGCGGCCATGCACCTGTTCCAGGCGGCCACTCACACCATAGACGTTTTTCAGCAACGCCTGATTGATCACCACTTGCGGTGGCCCGGCAGCGGCCAACTGACCGTTGTGCAACACCACCACCTGATCACTGAAGCCCAGGGCGAGGTTGATGTCGTGCACCACCACCAGGGTGATCAGGTTGCGTTCGCGGGTGGCCTGGGTGATGGCTTCCACCACCTGGCACTGGTGATACAGGTCCAGGGCGCTGGTGGGTTCGTCCAGCAGCAACACCCGAGGCTGGCGCACCAGGGCCTGGGCCAGGCCCACCAGTTGGCGCTGGCCACCGGAAAGTGCATCGATCGGGCGGTCGGCGAGGGCGGTCAGGTCGAGGTCGGCGAGGATTTTTTCCACGCCCTTGAGCACCGTCGGGCTCGGCCGCCCAGGCGCAAAACCCGCGCCGCGATGGCCGGCCATGGCCGCACTCAGTACCGCTTCGAAGGCGCACAGGCGCGTACGCTCCGGCAGGCTCTGAGGCAGGTACACCACTTGTTGCGCGCGCTCGACTTGCGGCAGGCGATTGAGATCGACACCCTCCAGCCAGATCTGGCCGTGCGCCTTGTGCAGTCCGGCGATGCCACGCAACAAGGTCGACTTGCCGGCAGCGTTGGGGCCGATCAGCGCGGTGATGGTGCCGGGCAGCAACGCCGGCAGATGAATGTCCTGCAGCACGCTGCGACTGCCGTAGTGCATGCTCAATGCTTGTGTGCTTAATCCGGTCACAGAGCACCTCGGCGGTTACGCATCACAATCGCCATGAAAAACGGAATTCCCACCAGTGCGGTGACAATCCCCACCGGAATCAACACGCCGGGCATCAATGCCTTGCTGGCAATCGACGCCATCGACAGGATCAAGCCACCGCTGAGCACGCTCGCTGGCAGGAACAAGCGGTGATCTTCACCCACCAACAGCCGCGCGATATGCGGAGCAATCAGCCCGATAAAACCGATAGTGCCGACAAACGAAACCGCCAGCGCCGACAGCAGGCTGATGCGCAGCAACGACAGCACCCGCAGGCGGCCGACATCAATCCCGAAACTGCGGGCGCGTTCCTCGCCCAGGGTCAGGGCAGTCAACGCCCAACTCTGACGCAGGGAAAACGGCAGGCACAGCAGCAACGCCGCAGCGAGGATCGCGAGCTTTTCCCAGGACGCCCGGGCCAGGCTGCCCAGGGTCCAGAACACCAGTTGCTGAAGGCTGTCCTGGCTCGCCACAAACTGCAGCAGTGCCACCAGCGCATTGAACGCAAACACCAGGGCAATCCCGAACAGCACCAGGCTCTCCACACCAAACCCACGCCAGCGTGCCAACAGATACAGCAATGCCACCGATGCCAGTGCGAACAGAAAGGCGTTGGCCGAAATCAGGTACTGCGCCGGCACGCCAGGAATGCCCATCCCGAGCACAATGGCCAGGGCTGCACCGAAGGCGGCGGCGGCGGAAACGCCGAGGGTGAACGGGCTGGCCAGCGGGTTATCCAGCACCGTCTGCATTTCGGCGCCGGCCAGGGCCAGTGCCGCGCCCACCAGTACCGCCATCAACGCGTAAGGCAGGCGCACATTCCATACGATCACCGCCTCCACCCGCGGCATCGAAGCCGGGTCCCACAGCACTTGCAACAGGCGCGTCAGGCTCATGCCGGAAGGCCCGGTGGTGATGTCCACCGCCAGGGAAACCACCAATGCCAACGCCAGCGCCGACAACAGCAATACCCGTCGTCCATGGCGGTGGCGATAGCGCTCACCTGCGCCATCGGCGCTCGCACAGGCTTGCACCTGCGTCACGGCACAAGGCTCGTGGTGAATACGCCGCTGGCCGGAATTGGCATAAAGCGCCGGTACAATTCGGCTCGGGTCTGTTCCGGATCCAGGTCGGCGAACAACTCAGGATGCAGCCACTTGGCCAGGGCCTGCACTGCGATCAAGTGTTCCGGCGAGTCATAGAAAATATGCCAGAGGCCATGCACGTTGCCTTCACGTACCGCCCGCAGTTCATTCAGCGGCGCGCGCTGGGACACTTGCTTGAGGCTGTCGTTGGCCTGCTGCGGCGTGGCCGAATAGCCGAGGGTCACACCGCCCTGGCCGTGGCCGAATACGCCGGTGGCGACGTACACATCCGGATCGCTGGACAGAATGTATTCGACGTTCAATGTGCCGATCGGGCCGGGAATGCGCCCGTCGGCGATGTTCCGGCCACCCGCGAGCTTGATCATTTCCCCGAAGTTGCCGGTGCCCGGCGAACCGCAGCAATCCTGCAGGCCGGCGAGCATGTCGATGAAGATCTTCGGCCGTTTTACCGTCCCGGCCTTGGCCAGGGTATCGGTGACCTTGGCCAGCGAGGCCTGGTAAAACGCGATGTAGTCCTCGGCTTGTTGATTACGGTCCAGAGCCTTGCCCAGCAGGCGCATGCTCGGCACCGTGTTGCTCAGCGGATGGTCGCTGAAGTCGACGAAAATCACCGCCACGCCGGCCGCTTCCAGCTGCTTGACCGCCTCGCTGTCGGGGCTCGGGCCATGGCCGCCGCTCAAGGCCATGATCGCCAGGTCCGGGTGTACCGCCAGGGCCTTTTCCACACTGAAGGTTTCGGCGGAGGTGCCGCCTACCAACGGTACGTTGTCGGCTTCGGGAAAGTGCTTCTGGAACGCGGCGTAACCCTGCACGTCCAGGCCGCGAAAATCCCCTTGCCAGCCGGCGATGCGGGTAAACGGGTTCTTGCCTTCAAGGAGCGACAGCGAGTAGATCATCCGGCCTTCACCCAGCAGGATATGCGAGACCTTGTCCGGTACGTCGACCTTGCGCCCCGCCAGGTCGGTGACGGTGTGGGCGCAGGCCAGGCCGCTCATTAACAGGCCAAGACCGAGCAGCAGGCCGCGTTGCAACAACAGAGGGTGTTTCATGAACAATTTCCTTGAACAGTTGGGCGCACGTGGCGGACGCGTTTGCGCCACCACAACAACAGCCCGGTGAGATAGAGCAGCGGCAATGCCAGGCCGCAAAGAAAGGCCAGGGCCGCGCCGGGCAACCCGAGCAACAGGTGGCCGTGGGCGGCGGAGAACAGCGGTTTGATCGCGGCGGGGTTGGCGAAGAACCAGTCGGGCCGGGCCAGCCAGGCGCCGCTGCCGGCAATCACCGCCAACGGCAGGCACAGCCAGGCGGCTGCGACGTTGTGCCATTCCCGCAGGCGGCGCAGGCCCTGGCTGCCCGGGCGCAAGCTGGCGGCTTTCCACCAGCTGCGCCGCCCCGGCCACCACAGGTACAGGCCGCTGCCCACCGAGCCCAGCAGCACCAGGCCACAGGCAAACAGGGCGACGGCGCCAATGGGCGGCGGCAACAGCAGTGCCCGGTGCAGCGCCACCAGCTTCGCCAGCCACAGGTCATCGAACACAAAAAATGCCCGTGGCTCGGCACTGTAGGGATCGATCATCGCAATGCCGATGCCGGGCCGATCCTCCAGGGCTCCGAAGACGATCGCGTTGTCCGATTCCAGGAAACCCTGGCGCGGTTTTGCGGCGCCAAAGACTTTCTGAAATTGCGGGTAGGCACCCAGTGCCGCGCTGATCCACTGCGCGTCATCCAGCAGTGCGCCGTGTTCAACCGGAGCCAGGTCCAAGGCCTGGCTGCCGACCTCCCAGCGCAGGATCGGCCCCTTGAGTTCCAGCAGCGCACCGCTCAAGCCAATCAGCGCCAGCAGCAGGCCGACGCTCAGCGCCAGCCATCGATGCACACGAAGCCACCACCCACGCATGGCAGTTACCAGCGATAGCGCAGGCTGGCGATGACACTGCGGTCATACCCGGCACTGCAGCTGGAGAGGGAGCAGCCTTCGTAATAGTGCTTGTCGGTCAGGTTGGTGGCATTCACCGCCAGGCGCAGGCCCTTGGCCGCCGGGATCAGCTTGTCGAAATCGTAGTGCACCGCCGCGTCGAGCAAGGTGTAGGAGGGCACGCTCACAGTGTTGGCAGCATCGGCCTCGGTGGAACCGATATAGCGTACGCCGACGCCAAATCCGAGCCCGGTGAGCGGGCCAAAGGGCAGGGTGTAGTCAGCCCACAACGACGCCATTTTTTCCGGGGTGTCGGTGGGGCGGTTGCCTTTTTCCAGCGGGTTGTTGCTCTTGCTGACTTCGGCGTCGTTGTAGGTCAGGGTTGCCAGCAGGTCCAGGCCCTTGGCGAGGCTGGCCTTGCCTTCCAGCTCCACGCCGCGCACGTTGACCTCACCGGTCTGCACGCTGTTCAGCGGGTTGCTCGGGTCGGTGGTCTTGACGTTCTGCTGGGTCAGGTCGAACAGCGACAGGGTGATGTAGCTGTCGATCCCGGGCGGCTGGTACTTGATGCCGACTTCCGACTGCTTGGCGGTGCTCGGTTTGAAGCTGGTGCCGTAGAAATCAGTGCCGAGCACCGGGTCGAACGAGGTGGCGTAGCTGATGTACGGCGACAGGCCGTTGTCGGCCAGGTAAACGAGGCCTGCACGGTAGGTGAACTTGTTGTCGTCCTGCTTCTGCCCGGTGTCGGTCAGGCGGTTGTCGGTGCGCGCACTCGAATGATCCTGGCGACCGCCGACGGTCAGTACCCAACGGTCGTTGAACGTCATCTGCTGCTGGGCGTAGAGCCCGGTCTGGTCGGCGCGCTGCAAGGTGCTGGCGAACGGGGTGTTCGGCGCGAACACACCCCCGTGCACCGGGTTGTAGATGTCGATCGACGATGCCGCGCCGCCGTTGAGGTAATAGTCTTCACGGGTGCGCCGGTAATCGACCCCCAGCAGCGACACCATCTGCACCTCGCCAAGGTTCCAGCGGGCCTGGGCATTGTTGTCCAGGGAGTACACGTCGCCGACGATGCGGAAGCGGTAGGCCGACCGGTTCAAGGTGCGCAGGTCCGGCGCCAGGGACATGCCGCTGGCGGTGTTGGTCAGCAGGTTGACGTGGCCATAACGTGCGCTGGAATTCAGGCTCCACACATCGTTGATCCGGTGCTCCAACAGGTAGCCCAGCGAGTATTGCGTGCGGCCGTTGTCCAGGCCGGGTTCGTCGAGAAAGACGTTGTGTTTGACCTTGCCATTCGGGTTCGGCTTGAGCGTGCCCACCGTCGGCAGGAACACCCGGGGCGCGCCGAATTCATCCTCCGAGTAATCGGCCAGTACGGTCAGGCTGGTGTCGTCGTTCGGCCGCCAGGTAAACGACGGCGCGATGAAGGTTTTGTCGTCCTTGATGTGATCGAACTGGGTGCCGCTGCTGCGCTCCAGGCCCACCAGCCGATAGAGGAATTGCCTCTGGTCATCCAGTGGCCCGCTGAAGTCGAACTGGCCCTGGGCGCGGTCGAAACTGCCGCCCTGGAGCTGCACTTCATGGAACGACTGGTCCAGTGGCCGCTTGCTGATCTGGTTGACCACACCGCCCGGTGCGTTCTGGCCGAACAACACCGAGGCCGGGCCCTTGAGCACGTCGATGCGTTCCAGGCCATAGGCTTCGGCTTTTGGCCAGGCCTGGGTGGTGGTGCCACGTAAGCCGTCGCGCAACATGCCGGTGCTGGTCACGTCGAAGCCGCGAATCGAGAGGTTGTCGAAGCGCTGGCTGGCGGCGGTAGTGTTGGCCTGCACGCCGGCCGTGTAGCGCAACGCTTCGCTCACCGATTGCACTTGCTGCGCGTCCATCTGGTCGCGGGTCACTACGGAGATCGACTGGGGGATTTCATTGAGCGCGGTGTCGGTCTTGGTCCCGCTGAGGCTACGCTTGGCCACGTAGCCGGCCTGTTGTCCGGTGGGGCTGTCGGCTTGGGTCCCGGTGACCACGCTGCTGTCGAGCACCAGGGCGTGATCGGTGTCCGCCTCGGCGGCCTGCACAAGGTTCATCTGGGTCAGCGACAGGCCCAGGGCAACGCCATGGATCAGGGTTGCCAAGGGCTTGCGACTGGTTTTCAAGTGCGGGACTGCGGTATCGATTGGCAAACCTGGGGTGTCTCGGTACAGAACGCGGGTGCCCATGCTTCACTCCATGATGAGGTGTTCAATGCGAATGCAAACGTATCTCATCCAGGCGTTGTGACGCAGGGCTATTGCTTTGGGTCGAGCGATCATTTCTTTCGTTTGCGGGGCAGGGCGGAACTTTCACAACCCGTCAGCGCAACGCCTTGGGCGAAACCCCGAAACGCTTGCGAAACGCCGTGGAGAAATGCGCCGGGCTGTAACCCACGCGGTACGCGGCGCTGGACACATTGGTCTCACCGCTGGCGAGCAGGCGATAGGCTTCGGCCAGGCGCTGTTCCTGCAAGTACACATAGACACTGGTGCCGAATACCTGACGAAAGCCCGCGGTCAATTTGCGCGGGTTGAGGCCGACTGCGCGAGACAGCTCGGCCAATGACGGCGAAGCCTGCAACGAACCGAGCAACAGGTCGCGGGCGGCATGAATGCGTTCGATGTCCGCTGAGTTGCAATGGGCGTCCTGCACCGGGCGCGACTCGGTTTGCGCGAGAATTCCCTCCACCCCCAGCGCTGTCAGCTCCAGGGCCTTGCCGCCCAGATAGAAGGAGCGGGCAGGGCCCTGCAACGGGCAGGTGAAAATCTGTTGGGCAAGGGCGAGCAACGGTTTGCTCGCGGGCTGGCAGAACATCATCGGCCCGCCGCCGCGTTTATCCAGCAGGCGCTCAGGCTCAAGGCCGACGCTGCGGATCGACGGGAAATCCAGCTGCACGGTGGTGTAGCGCACCGGCACACCACTGGCGAACAGGTGATCGCCACAATGTTCACCCTGGTTGGCCACGGCGCACAGGGTCGGCCCGCGAATCTCCACTTCCTGCTGGCCTTCGACCCGGCAATTGAGCTGGCCGCTGAGCACCAGGATGATCTTCAAACCTTGCCACAGCGGCTCTTGCATCCACATCTGGCTGTCCATCAACACAGTCCCGGCGGACAGGGTGATTTCCGGCACGACGGTGGCGGCACCCGTGTTCAAAGTGTTGGGAAAATTGAGGGTGAAATCCCTTTGGGTCGGTAGCGGCGCAGCGTGTGGGCTGAGCATGGCGGACTCCCTGTGAACCGGAAAAGAGGGGCATACGCTAGCAGGAAATTTCTTACCTGTAATTAAGAATGATTATCCTTTAGCCGAAAGCCCGGACCACGCCTCATCGCTGCAGGCCGCAGAAACTCACGCTGTAGCGCAATCAAAAGAAAAAGCCGCGCAAACGAATGTCCTGCCGGTTGCCGTGCTGCGGCTTTTGACTATTAATAATCACTCTCATTTCCGCAGCCCTTGGCGACTCATGGATGAACCGCTCAATGACCCATTCTCCCTAGCCCTTTTCACCCTTGCCCCGCAGGCCTTTTGTTCACGGCATCGGCCCCTTATTGCCGAAAAAAACTCTGGAGACCCCATGACTATCATTGACGACTGCCCCGATTGGCCCGAAGCGTTTGCCCAACGCTATCGCGACGCAGGCTATTGGCGCGACGAGACCTTTGGCGACCTGCTGCGCAACGCCGCCCGCACCTTTGGCGAGCGTGAAGCGATCACCGATGGAACGCTGCGGGTGAGCTATCGCCAACTGGATCAACGGGTCGATCAACTGGCCGGCGGGTTCTCCCGGCTGGGGTTGGTGGCAGGGGACAACGTGGTGGTGCAACTGCCGAACTGCGTGGGTTTTGTCGAAGTGTGCTTCGCCCTGTATCGCCTCGGCGTACGGCCAATCTTTGCGTTACCGGCCCATCGTCATCTGGAAATCGGCCGCTTCTGCGAGTTTGCCCAGGCCAGGGCATACCTCTGCGCTGACGTCACGGCAGGTTTTGATTATCGGGGCATGGCCCGTGGCTTGAAGGCGGCCCATGGCGACCTTGCGTGGGTGATCGTGGCCGGTGAGGCTGAAGAATTCATCGCGCTCGAAGACCTTTATCTGGACGACCCGCAGCCAACCTTTTCTGCGCCGCCCGCGGATGCCGTCGCGTGTTTCCAGTTGTCCGGTGGCTCCACCGGCGTGCCGAAACTGATCCCGCGTCGCCACAATGAATACCTCTACAACGTGCGGACCAGCGCCGAACGTTGCGGCCTGACCGACGCCACGGTGTACCTCGCCGCGCTGCCCATGGCCCATAACTTTCCCATGTGCTGCCCGGGGTTCATGGGCACCTTGCTGATGGGCGGCCGTGTGGTGCTGAGCGGCTCGCCAAGCGCCGAAACCTGCTTCGCCCTGATCGAGCATGAACGCGTGACCCATACCGCGCTGGTGCCGCCACTGGTGCTGGTCTGGCTGGATGCCGCCCAGGCGCGCGGGCAGGGCCTGCCAGGATTGCAACTGCTGCAAGTCGGCGGCGCCAAACTGAGCTTCGAGGCTGCCCGCCGCGTGGAACCCACCCTCGGCTGCCGCTTGCAGCAAGTGTTCGGCATGGCCGAGGGGCTGATTTGCTATACCGACCCCAACGACCCACCGCAACGAGTCCTGCACACCCAGGGCAAACCCATGTCCCCGGGCGACGAAATCCGGGTGGTGGACGACAACGAACAGGACGTGATACAGGGCCAGGTCGGCCAATTGCTGACCCGTGGTCCGTACACGATTCGCGGTTACTACCGCCACCCTGCGCACAACGCCCAGGCGTTTACCACTGACGGTTTCTACCGCACCGGCGACCGGGTAATGCTCACCGACGACGGCTACCTGATGGTCGAAGGTCGCGACAAGGACGTGATCAACCGTGGCGGCGAAAAGATCGCCGCCGAAGAAGTCGAAAACCTCCTGCTCAGCCATCCTGCCGTCGCCGATGTGGCCTTGGTGGCGATGCCGGACGCCTACCTCGGCGAACGCACCTGCGCCTTCGTGATTCCCCGTGGCACGGCACCGCGCCCGCCGGAACTGCTGCGCCATCTGCGTGAGCAAGGGTTGGCGGCCTTCAAGCTGCCGGACCGCTTCGAATTTATCCCCGGTTTCCCGCAAACCGGCGTGGGCAAGGTCAGCCGCAAGCACCTGCGGGAGGCTATCCAGCAGCTGTATTTCGGGGCAAAACAACCTGAGGGAAGCGCCGCCCGTGGCTGATCAAGACTCGCTGCGTGAACTGCTCGCGCCTGTACGTGGCCGGTTGATCTGCGCCATGCTGCTGCAAGCCCTGGCGACCCTGATCGGCCTGCTGCCGTTGATCGCGGTGGCGGAGTTGGCGCCGTCGTTGCTGGACGGAAAACTCGATCTGCACGATGGGTTCTGGTGGTTGTTGGCCGGTGCGGGCGCTTTGCTGTTGCGCATGCTCGGGCTGGCTGCCGCCTTGCAGATGACCCACCTGGCCGACAGCGACCTGCAACGCCAGGTTCGCCAACGGCTGGCCGCGCATTTGGCGCGGGTTCCGCTGGCTTGGTTCAGCGCCCGTGGTGGGCAAAAAGTCGACCGTGTTTTGCTCGACGACGTAGGTGCGCTGCATCAACTGGTGGCGCACTTGCCAAACAACCTCGCCGCCGCATTGGTGGCGCCCCTGGCGTGCCTGTTGTACCTGCTGACGGTAAGTGTGCCGATGACCGTTGTGGTGCTGCTGCCTCCAGCGCTGGCGCTGTGGCGACTGCGAGCCTTGCGCTCCCAGGCTTATCGGGATGACCAGAAGGCACTGGGCGCCGCGCTGGGCAACCTGTCCCTGGCCACCCAGCAGTTTGTGCAGAGCATCGCCATGGTCAAGTCATTCGGCCGGGCCGATCGGGTGCAGTCAAAGTTCTTCGGTGCGGTGGAACGTTTCGCCAGTTTCTTTTCCTGCTGGGCCCAACGCTGGGCCGGGCTTGGGGCGAGTGTCGAGGTGCTGCTTTCGCCGTTGCTGGTGCTGGCCCTGGTGCTGTTGGGCGGTGCGTCGCTGGTGGCTGGCGGTTGGCTGATGCCGGTGCAACTGCTGCCGTTCCTGCTGCTGGGGCCGGCCCTGGCAGCGCCGGTCGCGGCCGTCGGGCATGGTGCGGATGCACTGGTGCAGGGCCGCATGGCCGCCAGCCGTATCGCCACCGTGCTCAACAGCGCGACGTTGACGCAACCTCGCGAATCCCGCGAGCCCAAGGGCCGCCAGGTGAGCTTTGAAGGCGTGGACTTTCGCTACCCCGACGGCACGCAGGTGCTGCATGACATTGACCTGGATCTACCGCCCGGCACGCTGACCGCATTGGTGGGCGACTCGGGCGCCGGCAAATCCACCCTGGCCACTTTGCTTGCGCGCTTTGCCGATGTGAGTGCCGGGGCGATCCGCATCGGCGACGTCGACCTGCGGGACATGCACAGCGCCACCTTGTATCGCCAGGTCGCCTTTGTGTTCCAGGATGTGCGCCTGCTGCGCACCAGCGTCCTCGACAACCTGCGCCTGGCGCGCCCCGACGCCACGCAAATCGAGGTGGAAGCCGCCGCCCGGGCCGCGCAGATTCACCAGCGCATCCTCGCGCTGCCCCAGGGGTATCACACCGTCCTCGGAGCCGGCGTGCAACTGTCCGGCGGTGAAGTGCAACGCCTGGGCATTGCCCGGGCGATGCTCAGTGAAGCGCCGATCCTGATTCTCGATGAAGCCACCGCCGCCAGTGATCCTGAATCCGAAGCCGCGATCCAGCAGGCGCTGTCTCGCCTGGCCCGTGCCCGCACGGTGCTGGTAATCGCCCACCGCTTGAGCAGCATCCAGGACGCCGACCAGATCGTCGTGCTGCAAGGCGGGCGGATTGTCGAGCGCGGTACGCATCACGGCTTGCTGGACCAGCAGGGCACTTACGCCGGGCTGTGGGCCGCTGAGCAGTTTTCGGCGGCCGCACTGAAGAGGGCACGGGCATGATTCGCGCGCTGTTACGCAGCCTGCAACCCCGTGAAGCCGGCTTGTTGCGGCGTGCGCTGATGGCGATGGCGTTGAGTGCGTTGGCCCAGGGCGCAGCGTTGGCGTTGTTGCCGATGGCCTTTGCCCAGTGGTTCGGCAACACCACGCCTTGGGCCTGGGCCATCGGTTTCACCGGCATGGCCTTGTTGTGCCTCTGGCTGCGCCGGTATGCCCAGCTGGCGGGCTATCGCGCCGGTGCCGAAGCAGCCCAGGCGTTGAACCGACGCATTGGTGACAAGCTGGTGCAACTGCCGCTGGAATGGTTTGTGGAGCGGCGCAGCGCTGAACTGAATCGCCTGGTGACTCACACCGTGCTGCAAATCATGAGCACCCCGGCGCACCTTTTGCAGCCAATGGCCAATGCGCTGTTGACGCCTTTGGCACTCCTGCTGGCGCTGTTTTTCTACGACCGCTCCATGGCGTTGGCGGCACTGGCCGCGTTGCCGTTGCTGGTGCTGGTGTACCACTGGGGCGTGCGCTGGGGCGGGCA
>NZ_JACAOM010000196.1:0-575 GCF_013386245.1 Pseudomonas sp. 21615526
GACTATCAGGTGCAGCGGGAGCCGGGCTGGGTCACCGAACAGAACGTTGTTTCCTACACGTACGACGATGCCTGGCGGTTGGTTGAGGCGACCAACGCTGTCGGCGAAAGCGAGCGTTATCGGTACGACGATCAGCAGGTGATCCTGGAGCGGGAACTGGCCGGTGGGGCGAGTTTCTTCTGGGAGTGGGAACGGTCCGGCAAGGCGGCGCGATGTGTCCGGCACTGGGCCAGCTTTTCGCAGATGGACACGCGGTATGTGTGGGATGACAACGGCACGGTCACCGTGCACAACGCCGATGGCAGCCAGGAAGTCTACGTACACGACCAGCGCGCACGGCTGGTGCAGCGGATCGATCCGGACGGCGCGCAGCACTTCAAATCCTACGATGAAAAAGGCCGGCTGACGGTCGAGCAGGATCCGCTGGGGGCGGTGACGGCCTATCAGTACGACGAAGCCGGTCGGTTGATTGCGCTGTTTCCCGGTGACGATGCACCCACCTCCTACGAGCATGACAACGGTTTCGTACGGGTTGTGCGCCGTGGTGACGCGGTGTGGAAATACCAGCGTAACGA
>NZ_JACAOM010000197.1:0-8055 GCF_013386245.1 Pseudomonas sp. 21615526
TGGGCCAAGGATGGCCCGTCGCGGCGGCCCGCGGAGCAATGCCGGAGTGAGGGAACGCCGAGCCCTAGCGAGGCGCCGACAGGCGGGGCAGAGCGCTTTGGTTACTTTGCCGCTTTTGCAAAGTGACTCGCTGTAAGAGCGAAACCATAAGCAGCCGTTACCGAAGAAACGGATATGTACATCATCAAAAAATCAGGGTTTAACCCGCCCCTTGAGCATCCCATGATTCACCAAAAGCGTCCGCATGGCATTGCGCGTCACCCCCAACAACTCCGCCGTACGCAACTGATTAAACCCACAAAACGCAAACGCCTCCCGCACGATCAAATCCTCGATATCGTGCAACAACGAATCCCCGGGCACCTCGAACAACCGCAGCAACTGCTCCCGCACCACCTCCTGCGGAATCCTCGGCGCCCCGCTGTTAACGCTGGCATGCATCGCACTCAACCCCGCAGAAAACTTCAAGTGCGACGGCATGATCGGCCTGTCCCCAGCCACCAAAAGCGCCAGGTGCACCACATTCTCCAGCTCACGAATATTCCCCGGCCACGGATAATCCAGCAACGCCTGGGTCGCCGACTCCGACAACATCGGCTCGGCGATTTTCAGCCTGGCACTGTAGAGCCGCCGAAAATGCTCAACCAACGGCAGGATATCCAGCGGCCGCTCACGCAACGGCAACACCTGCACCTGCGCGACGTTGATGCGATAGAACAGGTCAAGGCGAAAGTTGCCCGCCTCCACCGCCTGCTCCAGGTCGATGTTGGTGGCCGTCACCAGCCGGATATTGATCTTGATCGGCTTGCGCGACCCCACTCGCACCACTTCCTGCTCCTGCAATACCCGCAGCAGCTTCACCTGCAACGGCAGCGGCAAGTCACCGATCTCATCGAGGAACAGGGTCCCGCCATCGGCTTCTTCAAACCAGCCGATCCGCCGCCCCGAGGCCCCGGAAAACGAGCCGGCCTCATGCCCAAAAAATTCGCTTTCCGCAAGGTTCTCGCTGATGGCCCCACAGTTCACCGGCACAAACGCACCGGTGCGGCCGCTGGCGCTGTGGATATAGCGCGCCACCAGCTCCTTGCCGGTGCCGGTCTCGCCATTGATCAACACCGGTGCTTCACTGGGGCCGACACGTTGCAAATATTCGAGCAGTTGCAGGGAACGCGGGTCGGCAAAAACCAGCGCCTTGGCGCGAATCGACAACGGGTCTTTTTCGCCCTGGGGCAAAGTCAGGATCGGCGTGGGATGCCCGTGGGGACGGTTCATGAAGAGTATTTCCCGGCGACGAGGTGAAGGTACGTAAGGGAACTTTACTCAGTCGCACATATAACTAGAAATATTAAAAATTCATTAGTACATAACCGTTTATCGACGATGCGCCAGCGACCTCACGCAACGATCCCCCAGGCTTTGCACGCCCTGGACCAGCACCACCAACACAATCACCGTCACCACCATGATCTGGTTATTGAAACGCTGGTACCCATAACGAATCGCCAGGTCCCCCAGGCCGCCACCGCCAATCACCCCGGCCATGGACGAAAAGCCGATCAGCATCACCAGGGTCAGGGTCAACCCCGCAAGCAACGCAGGCAGCGCCTCCGGCAGCAGCACCTTGAAGATCACATGCCGAATATCCCCGCCCATGGCGACAATGGCTTCGATGCGACCCTTGTCCACTTCGTCCAACGCGTTCTCGACAATCCGCGCAAAAAACGGAAAGGCACCAATGGTGATCGGCACCACGGCGGCAGTGCTGCCCAATGTGGTGCCGACGATCAGCCGGGTCAGTGGAATCAAGGCAATCAGCATCACCACAAAGGGCAATGAGCGGCCCAGGTTGATCACCGCACCCAGCACACGGTTCACCCGTGGCAAGGGGAACAGCCCGCCGCGGCGACTGACAAACAGCAGCACCCCCAGGGGCAGGCCGATCAGCAAGGTAAAGACCGCCGCCAGCAGCACCATGTACAGGGTTTCGCCAGTGGCCGTGAGCAGCAGTTGCAGGATGTCGTTCCAGTCCGTTTTCATACTGCCCTCACCGCTGGCAGGCTGGGGGCCAGTGAACGGCCCAGGCTTGAGGCGGGGTCGGCCTGCAATTGAATCAGGCTGCCGCTTTCCACCACACGCCCATTGGCCAGGGATACCGCGCTGTCGCAGATAGCCTTGACCACATCCAGCTCGTGGGTGATCAACACGATGGTCACCCCCAGTTGCCGATTGATACTGCGCAGCAGTTCCAGGATCGACGCGGTGGTTTCCGGGTCGAGGGCGCTGGTGGCTTCGTCCGACAGCAAATAATCCGGGCGCGCCGCCAGCGCCCGGGCGATGCCGACGCGCTGCTTCTGGCCGCCGGACA
This sequence comes from Pseudomonas sp. 21615526, assembly GCF_013386245.1. Classification (NCBI taxonomy): domain Bacteria; kingdom Pseudomonadati; phylum Pseudomonadota; class Gammaproteobacteria; order Pseudomonadales; family Pseudomonadaceae; genus Pseudomonas; species Pseudomonas sp. 21615526. Next base: position 2,366 of record NZ_JACAOM010000197.1, read on the forward strand.
GTTGCGACGGAAACGCCAGCGCCTTGTCACTCAGGCCGACCAGTTCCAGCAATTCCTTGACCCGGGCAACGCGCTCGGCCTTGGGCTGGCCGGCGATTTCCAGGGGCACCGCCACATTGTCGGCGACGTTGCGTGAATGCAGCAGGTTGAAACCCTGGAAGATCATGCCGATGCGCTGGCGTTGCTGGCGCAGTTGCTTGTCACTGAGCAGCGTCAGGTCCTGGCCGTCCATGAGGATGCGCCCGGAAGTCGGGCGCTCCAGCAGGTTCAGGCAGCGCAGCAAAGTACTCTTGCCCGCCCCGCTCCGCCCCACGATCCCGAAGATCGAACCATCGGCAATCTGCAACGACACGTTATCCAGCGCCGGCGGCTGGCCATCGGCGTAGGTTTTGCTGACCTGCTCGACGACGATCATTCGACAGCTACCGGAATCACCGAGCCTGCATATTTCTCGGTGATGAACTTGGCCACCTCCGGCGAATTCAGATCCTTGGCCAGCTGTTTGATCCGTGGGTCGTCCTGCAATTTCGGGGTGGTCACGAGGATATTCGCGTAGGGATTGCCCTGGGCTTTTTCCAGCCCAAGGGCATCCTTGGCCGGTGACAGGCCGGCCTCGAGGGCGTAGTTGCCATTGATCACGGCGAGGTCGACATCATCCAGGGCACGAGGAATCTGTGGTGATTCGATCTCGAGGATCTTCAGGTGCCTGGGGTTCTCGGCAATGTCCTTGGGCGTTGCCTGGTCCTTGGCCGGGTCGTTGAAACCGGGCTTGAGCGTGATCAGGCCGTTGGCTTGCAGCAGGTACAGCGCACGGCTCAGGTTGGTGACGTTGTTGGGCACGGCCACGGTGCCTTTATCCGGCACCTGGGCAAAGCTGGTGTGGCGATGGGAATAGATACCCAGTGGCTCGATATGCACGGTGGCCGCCACTGTGAATTTCTGGCCGAGAGCCTGTTCCTGGGAGTGCAGGTACGGCAAGTGCTGGAAGTAGTTGGCGTCCACATCACCGTGAGCCAGCAGTTCATTGGAGTTCACGCCGTTGGGGATTTCGATGATTTTCAGCTGCAGCTGCGGGTCGAGCTTCTGCACGTATTCGAGGATTTGCGCGTGGGGAATCGGGTCCGCCGCCACACGCAGGGCCTCGGCGGCCTGGGCGTCGAAGGAGGCAATCAGGACGGCCAGGGCCAGGGCTGTTTTCTTGAGCATGGTGATGTTCCTTATCAGGCGGAGAGGGCTTGGGGAATCGTGGCATCGGCGTAAAACCGTTGGGCGACATCCGGATGGGAACGCAGGCGGCCCTTGAGGTAGTTCCAGCCGACGTCCCGCAGCAGCGGGTTACGCGGGTCACTGGTGGGGCCGTGGGCATCGCGCAGCAACTCGGGCGGCAACTGATACACCGGCACCACCGCGTCCAGTTGCGCACCGAGGAAAAACGCCAGGGACAAACGCTCGCTGCCCAGGGGCGGCGATTCGACCCGGTGCACCGTGGCACGCAGGTAGCCGTTGGTGGCCAGTTCCAGCAACTCGCCGATGTTCACCACCAGGGTGTCGGGGCGCGGCGAGGCGTCGATCCAGCGGCCCTCCTCCACTTCCACTTGCAGGCCGGCCTGCTGGTCTTGCAGGAGGAAGCTGAGAAAGCCGGAATCCTTGTGGGCACCGACACCCTGGCGACTCTGCTGGGCGTGGCGGCCGGGGTAGCGGATCAGCTTGATGTGTTCGTTGGGCTTGGCGCCATACAGCGGGTCGAAAGCATTTTCCGGCAGCGACAAGGCCTGGGCAAAGGCGCGCAACAAGCGCAGGGACATCTGCGTCATCGCCTGCTGCCAGGCCAGTAACAAGGGCTTGAGTTCAGGCAACGCGGCAGGCCACTGGTTGGGGCCTTGCAGGCGCGACCAGGCCGGTGAATCCGGGCCTTGCTGCAGCGGCTCGCGCTCGGCGCCGAGGTCGAACTGTTCACGCAGGTCCGGCTGCCCCCGGGTGATCTCCGACGCGGCGCGGTTGTAGCCGCGAAAGTGTGGGGAGTTGATCATGCCGACAGCAAGCTTGTCGGCCTCCGGCAAGGCGAAAAACCGGCGCGCCTGCTGCTGCACCTGGGTGAGCAACCCGGCGTCGATGCCGTGGCCGGTGAGGTAGAAAAAACCGATATGCCGCGCAGCGTGGCGCAGGTCATCGAGAAACTGCCCACGCTGGGCCGGGCTGCCGTCGAGCAGCGCCAGGTCCAGCAGGGGCAAGGTGTTGATTGCCAGCGGGTGCGACATTGGGTGCTCACTCCATGAACAGGTACGTGGAGTGGTGAAGCTAAACGATCTAAAAACCCCGCAATAAATACCTTTTTGGCATTAGCTTAGGTTGGCGCGTTCGCTGCCCTTGCTTCTTCCAGCAGGGCCTGGATGACTTTCTCCTGATTGTCGTAGCGGCCCTCGCCGAAATGGCTGTAGCGCACTTTGCCGGTGGCATCGAAGAAGTAATGGGCCGGCCAGTACTGGTTATCGAAGGCGCGCCAGATGCGGTAGTCGTTGTCGATGGCCACCGGGTAATGGATGTCCAGCTTCTTGACCTGGCTGCGTACGTTATCCAGGACTTTCTCATAGGCGTTTTCCGGCGTGTGCACACCGATCACCACCAACCCGTCCCTGGCGTACTTCTTCGCCCACTGATTGACGTACGGCAGGCTGCGCTGGCAGTTGACGCAGTCGTAGGTCCAGAAATCCACCAGCACCACCTTGCCCTTCAGGCCCTCGGCCGTCAGCGGCGGCGAGTTGAGCCAGGCCACCGCGCCGTCGAGGGACGGCATGCGCTCATCGGACTGGCTGAAACTTTCGGCATCGACGTTGTTGATCAGGTAGTTCACCGCCTTGGGCACGCCGACCAAGGCAACCACCAGTGCCAACAGCAGCAGGCCTTTTGAGCGGCGCAGGTATCGGATGAAGTTCATGGGTGTCACCTCGTGGCCGGGGGTGTTTCAGCGCGTTTGCGAGCCGCGCCGTTTTGCGCCAGCGGCGTGTTCTGGAAGCAGGTTTCACTGCCGGTGAGTTTTTTCGCGGTGGCGGCATTCACATCCGCCGCCACACCCGCCAGGGAAAACGCCAGGGCGCTGAGAAAGCTGTTGAGTGGGGTCATGGCCGGTCTCCTCAGCTGCCTTCAAGGCAATTGCTGGAAAATTTGCGGTAGTCGAGGACGTGGCGCTGGCCCTCGGAATCGAGGTAGGTCAGTTTCGAGTTGACGATGCCGCACAGCGCGCCACCGGACTCTTCGGAGATCGACAGCACCTGGTGGATATCCGGCTGGCTGGCGGTGGTTTCGGCATGGGCGGCAACACTCAGGCCAGTGAGTAAGGCAAACAGGCAACTGGCATAGGCAGCTTTGATAGTCATGGGTGGTTCCCCGGGGGTTCAAGTGGGCCGAGGCGGATTACCTCGATGGGCTCATTTGAACCTTGCGAGGTATCCGGATTGTGTCGGCCAGGCCCGGATTTTTGCGTCGATGTGTATCTCGTCACCGCCAGATACACTGCAATACAAAGGGCACAAGGCAAGCCCGCCGCCAGTGGCTAGACTGCGCATCAATGACTAATCAACGAGGAAGGCAGCATGGATCACGTCGATCACATTCTGATTGTCGATGACGATCGGGAGATCCGCGAACTGGTGGGCAACTACCTGAAAAAGAACGGCCTGCGCACCACCGTGGTGGCTGACGGCCGGCAGATGCGCAGCTTCCTCGACACCACGCCCGTGGACCTGATCGTGCTGGACATCATGATGCCCGGCGACGACGGCTTGCAGCTGTGCCGCGAACTGCGGGTGGGCAAGCACAAGGCCACGCCGATCCTGATGCTCACCGCGCGCAACGATGAAACCGACCGCATCATCGGCCTGGAAATGGGCGCCGACGATTACCTGGTCAAGCCCTTCGCCGCCCGTGAACTGCTGGCCCGCATCAACGCCGTGCTGCGGCGCACACGGATGCTGCCGCCAAACCTGGTGGTGACCGAAAGCGGCCGGCTGATCCGCTTTGGCCGCTGGCGCCTGGACACCACCGCCCGCCATCTGCTGGACGAAGACAACACCCTGGTGGCCTTGAGCGGTGCCGAATACCGTTTGCTGCGCGTCTTCCTCGACCATCCGCAACGAGTGCTCAACCGTGACCAGTTGCTGAACCTGACACAGGGCCGGGACGCGGACCTGTTCGACCGCTCCATCGACCTGCTGGTCAGCCGCCTGCGCCAGCGCCTTTTGGACGACGCCCGCGAACCGGCCTACATCAAGACCGTGCGCAGCGAAGGCTATGTGTTCTCCCTGGCCGTGGAAATCCTTGGGGACCCGGCATGACCCTCACGTTCCGCTGGCCGCGCACCCTCGCGGCGCAACTGACGGTAATTTTCATCGTCAGCCTGCTGTGCGCCAACGCCCTGTCGTTCAGTGCGCAGTTCTATGAACGCTACATGAGTGCCCGCAGCGTAATGCTGGGCAACCTGGAAAACGACGTATCGACGTCGATCGCGATCCTCGACCGCCTGCCCGCCGCCGAGCGTGCCAGCTGGCTGCCGCGCCTCGACCGCAACGCCTACCGCTACCTGCTGAATGCCGGCGAACCCGGCGAGCCGATGGCCAGCGACAACGTGCCCATGGCCGCGACGTCGATTTCCGATGCGTTGGGCGAGCACTACCCGCTGACGTTCCGCGACATCCCGGGCCTGCAAAAACACTTCCAGGCGCACCTGACCCTGGCCGATGGCAGCCCGGTCACGATTGATGTCTATCCCAAGCCGATCCCGTTTGCGTTCTGGCTGCCGGTGGTACTGGTGCTGCAACTGGTGGTGTTGCTGGTGTGCACCTGGATCGCCGTGCGCATCGCCATCCGCCCGCTGACACGCCTGGCACGGGCAGTGGAAACCCTCGACCCGAATGCCCGCCCGACGCCGCTGGACGAAACCGGCCCCACCGAGGTGGCGCATGCGGCGGCGGCGTTCAACGAAATGCAGAAGCGGATTGCCGAGTACCTCAAGGAGCGCATGCAGATTCTGGCGGCGATTTCCCATGACTTGCAGACGCCGATCACACGCATGAAATTGCGTGCCGAGTTCATGGAGGACTCGGTGGACCGGGAAAAGCTCTGGAGTGACCTGGGGGAAATGGAGCATCTGGTGCGCGAGGGTGTGGCTTACGCTCGCAGTGTGCATGGGTCCACCGAGGCCAGTTGCCGGATCGACCTGGATGCGTTTCTCGACAGCCTGGTGTTTGATTACCAGGATATGAACAAGCAAGTGAGTTTGACCGGTAAAAGCGCGGTGGTTTTGGATACGCGGCCCCATGCATTGCGCCGGGTGCTGGTGAACCTGGTGGACAACGCGCTGAAATTTGCCGGGGAGGCGCAGTTGGAGGTGGGGTCGACGGCGGCGGGTGAGCTTTCGATCAAGGTGCTGGACCGGGGGCCGGGGATTGCCGAGGATGAACTGGTGCAGGTGATGCAGCCGTTTTACCGGGTGGAGAGTTCGCGTAATCGTGGCACTGGTGGTACAGGGCTGGGGTTGGCGATTGCCCAGCAACTGGCGGTGGCGATTGGTGGGGAGTTGACCCTGAGCAACCGGGACGGCGGGGGGTTGTGTGCGCAGGTTCGGCTGGAGCTGTGACGGGCGGTGTGTATATCCATTATTTGGGTGATGGCTTGTATCGGTTCCGCTCTTACAG
>NZ_JACAOM010000198.1:0-4777 GCF_013386245.1 Pseudomonas sp. 21615526
CCCACCCCCAGCACCCCCGCCAAAATCGAACACCCCAGCACCAACTTCTTTTGCCGCCAGATACCATGACACAGTTCAAACAGATCAATTTCGTCCGATGCCGCATGAGCGTGGAGCCGAGGAGTTTTATTCAAAACTGATGCACCTTAAAAAGTCGACAGTCAGCGGTCACACATATTCATCAAATACTGAATGGCCGCTTGAAAATCAGGGACAACGCCCTGTACACAAGACACGAACGGTCTACCGATGGTCATCGGACCACCTCGGTCATGGAAAAATCCCACATCACCGTAGATTGTTTTCGTTCAGATTACGCAGGAGCCCCTACCCTGGTGCTGAGCGTAGACGAACTTGTAAAGAACCGTTTCCGAATCAACGCACAAAATGGCGCTAAATACCCGTGAATACTGGGAAAATTCGTACGCAACAATGAGAAACCAGACAATTCTCACAAAATCGATTCAGCTTATCCGTCAGGCATCTACGCACCAAGGTATTGACTGCTCGTTTTTTAACCAAAAAGGAATTTGTATGACACGTGCTTCAAATGCGGATTTCCAGGCGCTCCAGGGGGCATGGGAACAAACGGCGCTGGAAGACAATGGTGTGCTCAATCCCACGGATGAACACAGCGCGCCAGGCGCGATCACGACAATCTCGGGCGATCAATTCCAGGTGGTGACGGTCGACGGCGAGGTTTTACTGGCAGGCAGCTTCACGCTCGATGCCAGCACGGCACCCAAAAGCATTACCTGGGTTGACTCGATGGGAGAGGATGCCGGCAAACAGTTACCCGCGAGTTACCGGCTGGAAGGTGATCACTTCGTGTTTATTGCGGCAGATGAAGGCATGCCCCGCCCTACCCGCTTCAGTACCGGCCCAGGGCAAACCATGCGCACGTTCGTGCGCAAACCCTGACACGGAGATACATCCGTTCCTGCGACATGGTTTTCACATGGCCTTCACGTGTTGACCTATAGGGTGAAGGCTACCTACTCCAGTGAACACCTTGGCCCGTCTACCCCACGGGCCTTTTTTTGCCTGCACGGCAGCCAATCAGCACGGGCGCTTGATGGCGGTGAGGGTGTAGCACGGGGCAGTTGAGCGGGCTGGTTTTGATACCTGGGCTGACAGCATGTCCATTGCGTCTCCAATATGTTCCGGTCATTGCGACAAAAGAAGTCCGCCCTACACCGAAAGCCTCGCCATCCTTGAACCGGTAAAGAGCCTTCACTGTAGGGCGAACGGACGGAAAATAAGCCAGGCTTATTGGATGTTCAACTGTTAACAATAAAAAGCCCTGAAAAAGCCTCGATCAGCGCTATTTTTCGATGCAAATGGCTCCACTTTGTAAATGTTTTTGCTTGTATTGCCATACGAGTGCAACGCCGCCTTCAGAAACTATACCTTCACGCCATGGGTCACTACTGCTACCGACCTCTTGCCTGAAGACCGTGCCATGGCCACTCGCTCTGACCTGCGCAACACCCTGTCCCTGGACAGCCTGAACTTTTTCCTGGCGGACGTGCGTGACGGACTGGGGCCGTACCTGGCGATTTATCTGCTGGCCGTGCACCACTGGGACCCCGCCAGCATCGGCGTAGTCATGACCCTGGCCGGCGTCGCGGCCCTGCTCACCCAGACGCCGGCCGGCGCATTAATTGACCGAACCCGCAGCAAACGGGCAGTGATCGTGATCGCCGCGCTGCTGGTGACTGCCAGTTGCCTGCTCCTGCCCTTCGTCAGCTCCTTCAGCCTGGTGGCGCTGACCCAGGCGGCCAGTGCAGCGGCGGCCTCGGTGTTTGCGCCGGCCATCTCGGCGATTTCCCTCGGGATCACCGGGCCGCGCGCTTTTACCCGGCGCACCGGCCGCAATGAAACCTTCAACCACGCCGGCAACGCGGTGGCGGCCCTCCTCGCCGGTGGATTTGCCTACCTGTTCGGCCCGGTGGCGGTGTTCTATCTGATGGCAGTCATGGCTGCGGCGAGTGTCATCGCGGTCAGCTGCGTGTCAGCCCAGGCAATCGACCACGAAGTCGCACGGGGTTTCGACCCTGCGCATGGCACCGGCCATGAACAACCGTCGGGGTTGGCCGTGCTTCTGGCGAACAGGCCCTTGATGCTGTTTGCCATCTGCTGCGCGCTGTTTCACCTGGCCAATGCGGCCATGCTGCCGCTGGTCAGCCAGAAGCTGTCGCAGATCAACCTGCAGATGGCCACGCCGCTGACCTCGGCCTGCATCGTCGCGGCCCAGTTGGTGATGGTGCCGGTGGCCTGGCTGGTGGGCGTGAAGGCCGACGTGTGGGGGCGCAAGCCGTTGCTGCTCGCCGGTTTCATGATCCTGCCGCTGCGGGGCGTGTTGTATACGCTGTCCAGTGATCCTTATTGGCTGGTGGCAGTGCAGATGCTTGACGGGGTCGGCGCCGGGGTGTTCGGCGCGCTGTTTCCGGTGATCGTCAAAGACCTCACCCAGGGCACCGGACGCTTCAATGTCAGCCTGGGCGCGCTGTCCACGGCATTCGGCCTCGGCGCGGCCTTGAGCAGCAGCCTGGCAGGTTTTGTCGTGCAGTGGGCGGGTTACAACGCCGCGTTCCTGACCCTGGCCGGCGTGGCGGCCGTCGCATTGGGGCTGGTGTGGGTGGCAATGCCGGAGACTCGGGCGAATCCATCCGTGCAGCGCCATACAACTCCCGCCTGACATATGCGACAATGCGCGCCAAATTCCAACATGCACCCATTTTTCTGCTCAGCGACTGGGCCCCAAGCCTTGATGTCGCTGCCGACGTATGCCCGTTGGCCTGGGCCACAAAATGGGCCCGGCTCAAATTAGCGCACTCCAAGCTATTGATAGGTAAAGTAATTGATCTCCACAGCTAACATCACCATGCAGTTCGGCGCCAAGCCGCTATTTGAGAACGTTTCGGTCAAGTTCGGCGCAGGCAACCGTTATGGCCTGATCGGTGCCAACGGTTGCGGCAAGTCGACTTTCATGAAAATCCTCGGTGGCGACCTCGACCCGTCGAGCGGCCAGGTCATGCTGGAGCCGAACGTGCGCCTGGGTAAACTGCGCCAGGACCAGTTCGCCTACGAAGAATTCACCGTACTCGACACCGTGATCATGGGTCACGAAGAGCTGTGGAAGGTCAAGGCCGAGCGCGACCGCATCTACTCGCTGCCGGAAATGACCGAAGACGACGGCATGGCCGTGGCCGAGCTGGAAACCGACTTCGCCGAGATGGACGGCTACACCGCCGAATCCCGCGCCGGTGAGTTGCTGCTGGGCCTGGGTATCGGCATCGAGCAGCACAACGGCCCGATGAGCGAAGTGTCACCAGGCTGGAAGCTGCGTGTATTGCTGGCCCAGGCGCTATTCTCCGATCCGGAAGTGTTGCTGCTCGACGAGCCGACCAACCACCTGGACATCAACACCATCCGCTGGCTGGAAAACATCCTGACCCAGCGTAACAGCCTGATGATCATCATCTCTCACGACCGTCACTTCCTGAACAGCGTCTGCACCCACATGGCCGACCTGGACTACGGCGAGCTGCGCCTGTTCCCGGGCAACTACGACGAATACATGACCGTGGCGACCCAGTCCCGCGAGCAGTTGCTGTCGGACAACGCCAAGAAGAAAGCGCAGATCTCCGAGCTGCAATCCTTCGTCAGCCGCTTCTCGGCCAACGCCTCGAAAGCCAAGCAGGCCACTTCCCGTGCCAAGGCGATCGACAAGATCCAGCTGGCCGAAGTCAAGCCATCGAGCCGCGTCAGCCCGTTCATCCGCTTCGACCAGACCAAGAAGCTCCACCGCCAGGCGGTCATCGTCGATCGCATGGCCAAGGGCTTTGACGGCAAGACGCTGTTCAAGGACTTCAGCTTCCAGGTTGAAGCCGGCGAGCGCGTGGCGATCATTGGCCCGAACGGTATCGGCAAGACCACCCTGCTGCGTACCCTGGTCAACGAACTGACCCCGGATGCCGGTACGGTCAAGTGGACCGACGCGGCTGAACTGGGCTATTACGCCCAGGACCATGCTTCGGACTTCGAAGACGAGTCCAACCTGTTCGACTGGATGGGCCGCTGGACCAAGGAAGGCGAGCAAGTGGTTCGCGGTACCCTGGGCCGCATGCTGTTCTCCAACGACGAGATCCTGAAGTCGGTGAAGGTGATTTCCGGTGGCGAGCAAGGTCGCATGCTGTTCGGCAAGCTGATCCTGCAAAAGCCGAACGTGCTGATCATGGACGAGCCGACCAACCACTTGGACATGGAGTCCATCGAGGCGCTGAACCTGGCGTTGGAGAACTACCCGGGTACGCTGATCTTTGTCAGCCATGACCGGGAGTTTGTGTCGTCCCTGGCCACCCGCATCATCGAGCTGAGCCCGAGTGGGGTGATCGACTTCAGCGGGACTTATGACGATTACCTGCGTAGTCAGGGTGTGGTTTTCTAAGAGCCGCCGGTAGTTTGAAATGCGAAAGCCCCGTCCAGTGTGATGGGGCTTTTTTTTGGGGTATGGCTCTGCTGTTCTGTGGGAGCCGTCGAGCTTTAGCGAGGCCGCGATAGCGGTGTGCCAGGCAACATCTTTATTGATCATGCCGCCGCCTTCGCAGCCTTGCTAAAGCTCGACAGCTCCCACACTTTACCCCGTCCGCTTTAGTCGTCCCGGGCCAGGGAGGCCCCATGGATCCAAAGCCGGATAGGCACGGGCCGCAATATCATCAAATATAGTTAGCCTGCTTCCTTTTACCCCAAGCCCTTGCCATGATGCCCGCAC
>NZ_JACAOM010000199.1:0-733 GCF_013386245.1 Pseudomonas sp. 21615526
GGTTCATCATGGCAGTAGCTGTCCTTATGGCAGGATTCTGAAAGATTAATTTTACCCAAGGTGCCATGCCCACGAGACTGAAGGCAACTGTCCTGCGGAGTTGCCCCGATGAAGCTGTATTTTTCCCCGAATGCCTGTTCCCTCGCCTCCCATATCGCGCTGCGGGAATTGGCCCTGCCGTTTGAATTGATTCGCGTCGACAACCAGAAAAAGCTCACGGCTGACGGTGATGATTTCCTGCAGATCAATCCCAAGGGCTATGTGGCCGCACTGCAACTGGACAACGGCGAGGTACTGACCGAAGGTGCCGCCATCCTGCAATACCTGGCCGACCGGGTACCCGCAGCGGGCCTGGCGCCGGCCAATGGCAGCTGGGAGCGGGTGCGTTTGCAGGAATGGCTGAACTTTGTCTCCAGCGAGATTCATGGCGGGCTGGGAGTGTTGTTCAAGGACGCGATTCCCGATGAGGTGAAGGCGCTGTTCAAGGCCACGCTGTTCAAGCGTTTTGCGATTCTGGTACAGACCCTGGAGCGCCAGGATTACCTGCTGGGCGCGCACTACTCAGTGGCGGATGCGTACCTGTTTGTGGTGCTGCGCTGGGCGGGGTTGTTTGATATCGACTTGCAGCAGTGGCCGGCGTTAGCGAAGTTTCAGCAGCGGGTCGGTGAACGCCCGGCAGTGATTGCTGCCTTGGCCGCTGAAAATCCATGACCTGAAATGCGATCAACCTGTA
>NZ_JACAOM010000199.1:775-1861 GCF_013386245.1 Pseudomonas sp. 21615526
CTCCCACAGTTGATCTTCATAGTTTTAGAGAATGGGTTTCAAGCCATCGTTTTCGATGAATGCACTTAACGCCAACACATCCACCGACCCCGAACGGTCCTGATCCAGGTGCGCCACCTGGCGGCGCACCGCCTGATGAATACGCCGGGTGCCCTGCCCCAGTTGAACCTTGCCGCGCAGGTCTACCGCCTGCGCCGCCACGATCAACTCAATGCTGCCCAGCCACACCACGCGCTGCACCAGTTGCCGGGTTTTCTCGACCACCGCCAGCGCCTGCCCCGCATAATCTTCCACGCGATCCGCCACCGGCACGCTCACCGCCGGGATCGGATTGGCCAAGTGCCCGATCTCCGCCACCAACGCCGAACCGGTGCGCTGCAAGGCGGCCATGCCCACGTGCCCGGGCTGGTTGATCAGAAAGCGCGGCAGTTCACTGCAAGCCGGCGACAGCAACTTGGCAATCCGCTCGGCGCTGCACACCGCCACACGGCTCAACGCCAGGCCCAAGCCTTCGGCCGCCAGCGCGAGATGGGTGCTGTCGAAATTGGCCGTGGCCAGCACCAACACGTCTTCGCTGATCAACGCCGGATTGTCCGCACCGCTGGCAAGCTCCAGCTCAACCAGTTCACGCAGTTGCAGCATCGCTTGATGCGCCGCGCCTTGAACCACCGTGGCACAGCGAAAGCTCAGCGGGTCCTGTAGCCGACGCGGGTTATCGGCCAATTCGCCGCCCGCCAGCAATTCCAGCAACGTCGCTGATTGCCCGCTTTGCCCCGGCGCCGGGCGCAACCGCGAAGCCCAAGGCTGGAACGGACTGAGGTTGGCCCGATAGCCTTCACACGACAACGCCAGCCCCACCAACACGGCCTGCAATGCCTGTTCGGCCTCGGCCACCAGCAACGCGCCAAGGCCGATGCTCGCGGAGTTGGCCGACACCAGCGCCAGGCCATCCTTGCCCGTCAATGGCACGTTCAGCGCCAGGCTCAAATGCGCCAACGGCGCCAGGTCGCTCTCGCCCAACGAGCCGAGCAACGGCACCGCGGGCTCCATGCCGCAGTTGAGTAACGCCAACAGCGCCTGCGCCGC
>NZ_JACAOM010000021.1:0-12125 GCF_013386245.1 Pseudomonas sp. 21615526
ACTGAACAGTTGGCGCTGGGCGTCGAGGAACGTCAGGTTGCTGTCGACACCAATACGGTAGCGACGCTCGGCCAGGCGGTAGTAATCCTGGTTGGCCGCGACGAAGCCACGTTGGGCGTCCAGTTGCTGCTTGTAGGTCTCACGGGCAGCGAGGCCGTCGGAGACTTCCTGGAAGCCGGTCTGGATGGCTTTCTCGTAGTTGGCGACGTTGATCTCTTTCTGGATTTTCGAGTAATCCAGGCTGGCGCGCAGGCTGCCGGCGTTGAAGATCGGGATGTTGATCTGCGGTGCAAACGACCAGGTACCCGAACCGCCCTTGAACAGGCCGCCCAGGGTCGGGCTCGCGGTGCCGGCGCTGGCGGTCAGGGTGATGCTCGGGAAGAACGCAGCGCGTGCCGCTCCGATGTTGGCGTTGGCCGCCTTGAGGTTGTACTCGGCCTGCAGGATGTCGGGACGACGTTGCAGCAGGTCCGATGGCAGGCCGGCCGGTACTTCGCTCAACAGGTCATCAGCCAATGGCCGGCTGACGATGTTCGCTGGCAGGCCGGTACCCAGCAGCAGGGTCAGGTTGTTTTCGTCCTGGGCCACCTGGCGGGTATAACGCGCCAGTGCAACCCGGGCGTTTTCCACCGAGGTACGGGCCTGGCTCAGGTCCAGGGCCGAAGCCACGCCGACTTCATTGCTGCGCGAGGTCAGTTTGAAGCTCTGCTCGTACGCGCCCAGGGTGTCCTGGGTGAGCTTGAGCAGCTCCTTGTCGGCCTGCCAGGTCAGGTAGGCGTTGGCCACGCTGGCCACCAGGCTGATCTGGGTGGTGCGACGCGCTTCTTCGGTCGCGAAGTATTGTTGCAGCGCTTGTTCGCTCAGGCTGCGTACGCGGCCGAACAGGTCCAGCTCATAAGAACTGATCCCGAGGCCCGCCGAGTATTGGCTGGTGATGCCCGCTTCGCCGGTCTGCGACAGCTTGGCCGGGGTGCGCGTACGGCTGCCGCTGCCCGTGGCCGAAACCGCCGGGAACAGGTCGGCGCGCTGGATCTGGTACTGCGCGGCATACGCATCGATGTTCAGGGCCGCGACACGCAGGTCGCGGTTGTTCACCAGGGCGGTCTGGATCAGCTGTTGCAGGGCAGGGTCATGGAAAAACTGCTTCCAGCCCTGCTCGGCAGCCGCCTGGCCCGGCGCCTGGGCCGACGAATACGCCGGCCCCTGCGGGAACTGCGCGGCTACCGGCGCTTCAGGGCGCTGGTAGTCCGGGATCAGCGAGCAGCCACTGAGCACGAATGCCGTGACAGCTAAGGAAAGTAGCGACTTGCTCATTGGCCAGCCTCTTTAGGAGTTTGCTTGGGTTCAGTCTTTTTACGCTCGCCAGCGGAGGACACGGTTGCGAAGAACAGGGGTACCCAGAAGATCGCGAGGACCGTGGCGGTGATCATACCGCCAATTACGCCCGTACCGATGGCGTGCTGGCTACCTGAGCCGGCACCGGTGGAAATTGCCAGGGGCAGTACGCCGAGCATGAACGCCATGGACGTCATGATGATCGGTCGCAGACGCATGCGGGATGCCTCGATGGCCGACTCGACGATGCCTTTGCCCTGTTCGTGGAGCTCCTTGGCGAACTCCACGATCAGGATGGCGTTTTTCGCTGCCAGGCCCACCGTCACCAACAGGCCCACCTGGAAGAACACGTCGTTGGACAGTCCCCGCAGGCTGGTGGCGATCAACGCACCGATCACACCCAGCGGTACAACCAGAATCACCGCAATCGGGATCGACCAGCTTTCGTACAGTGCCGCGAGGCAGAGGAACACCACCAGCAGCGACAGGGCGTACAGCGCAGGTGCCTGGGAGCCGGACAGACGTTCTTCGTACGACAGGCCGGTCCAGGAGTAACCAACGCCAGCCGGCAGGTCCTTGGCAATGCGTTCGACTTCCGCCATCGCATCACCGGTACTGTAGCCAGGTGCCGGGGTACCGAGGATTTCCATCGCCGCTACACCGTTATAGCGCGAGAGTTTCGGCGAACCGAAGATCCACTTGCCCGAAGAGATGGCCGACAGCGGCACCATCTTCCCGGACGTGCTGCGCACGTACCATTTGCTCAGGTCTTCCGGAGACATCCGGCTGGCGGCGTCACCCTGTACATACACCTTCTTCACACGACCACGGTCGATGAAGTCGTTGATGTAGCTGCCACCCAAGGCGATTGCCAGGGTCTGCTGGATGTCTGCCAGGCTGATGCCCTGGGCACTGGCCTTCTCGTCGTCAACGGTCAGCTCGTACTGCGGCTCATCGTTCACGCCGTTGGGGCGCACGCCCGCCAGGATCTTGCTTTGTGCCGCGGCACCCAGGAACTGGTTACGCGCATCCATCAGCTTCTGGTGGCCGACGCCGCCCTGGTCTTGCAGGAACACGTCGAAACCGGTGGCGTTACCCAGTTCGAGTACCGAAGGTGGCACCACGGCAAATACCATGGCGTCCTTGAAGGCCCCGAAGAAGTAACCCTGGGCACGCTTGGCAACCTCAAATACCGACTGGCTCGAGTCACGCTCGTCCCACGGCTTGAGCATCACGAACGCGAGGCCCGAGCTCTGGCCACGACCGGCGAAGTTGAAGCCGTTCACGGTAAACACCGATTTGACAGCCTTGCCTTCGCCTGGCTCGCCTTCCTTGTCGTTCAACAGGTAGGCGCGCATATCGTCGATGACTTTCTGCGTACGTTCAGCCGAAGAACCCACCGGCGTTTGTACCTGGGCAAAGATCACGCCCTGGTCTTCCTCTGGGAGGAACGCGCTTGGAATGCGGGTGAACATCCAGATCATGCCGGCAAGGATCAGGGCATAGACCACGAACGCCGGGAACTTGTGCTTGATCATGTTACCGACGCCGCGCTCGTAGCTCAGTACGCCACGGTCGAAGGTACGGTTGAACCAGCCGAAGAAGCCGCGCTTGGGTTGGCCGTGTTTTTCCGGGTCAATCGGCTTGAGCATGGTGGCGCACAAGGCCGGGGTGAAGACCAGGGCAACCAGTACCGACAGCGCCATCGCCGAAACGATAGTGATGGAGAACTGGCGGTAGATCACACCGGTGGAACCACCGAAGAACGCCATTGGCAGCAATACCGCCGACAGCACCAGGGCGATACCCACCAGGGCCCCCTGGATCTGGCCCATGGACTTGACCGTCGCCTCCTTGGGCGACAAGTGCTCCTCGGCCATTACCCGCTCGACGTTCTCCACCACAACGATGGCATCGTCCACCAGCAAGCCGATGGCCAGGATCATGCCGAACATGGTCAGGGTGTTGATGGTGAAGCCGAACGCAGCGAGGATCCCGAAGGTACCCAGCAATACCACCGGTACGGTCATGGTGGTGATGATGGTGGCGCGGAAGTTCTGCAGGAACAGGAACATCACCAGGAACACCAGCACGATCGCTTCGATCAGGGTGTGAACCACACCGGAGATCGATTCGGTCACAACCGGCGTGGTGTCATACGGCACCACAGCCTTCATGCCAGGCGGGAAGAACGGTTCGAGGGACGCAACCGTTTCGCGAATCGCCTTGGCGGTGTCCAGTGCGTTGGCACCGGCTGCCAGCTTGATCGCCATACCGGAAGCCGGCTTGCCGTTGAACTGTGCGCTGATGCTGTAGTTCTGGCCGCCCAGTTCGATACGCGAAACGTCACCCAGGCGAACCTGGGAACCGTCGGTATTGACCTTCATCAGGATATTGCCGAACGCTTCAGTGGTTTGCAGACGCGTCTTGCCGATGATGGTGGCGTTCAACTGAGTGCCGGGCAGGGCAGGCAGGCCGCCGAGTTGGCCGGTGGCCACCTGGACGTTCTGCGCCTGGATGGCGTTGCTGACATCCACTGGCGTCAGCTGGTAGTTGTTCAGCTTGGCCGGGTCGAGCCAGATACGCATGGCGTACTGGGAACCGAACACCTGGAAGTCGCCCACACCGGCGGTCCGGGAAATCGGGTCCTGGATGTTGGAAACGATGTAGTTGGAAAGGTCATCCTTGGTCATGCTGCCGTCTTCCGACACCAGACCGATCACCATCAGGAAGTTCTTCACCGACTTGGTAACGCGGATACCCTGCTGCTGTACTTCTTGTGGCAGCAGCGGGGTCGCCAGGTTGAGCTTGTTCTGTACCTGAACCTGGGCGATGTCCGGGTTGGTACCCTGGTTGAACGTCGCGGTGATGGTCATGCTGCCGTCGGAGTTACTGTCCGAGGCGACATAACGCAGGTTGTCGATACCGTTGAGCTGTTGTTCGATGACCTGCACCACGGTGTCCTGCACGGTTTGTGCAGACGCGCCCGGGTAGGTCACCTGGATATCAATAGCGGTTGGCGCGATGGCCGGGTACTGGTTGATGGGCAACTTCAGGATCGACAGTGCCCCGACCAGCATGATCACCAGGGCAATTACCCAGGCGAAAATGGGACGGTCGATAAAAAATTTCGACATGAATTACTCCCCTTGACCAGCAGCGGCAGCAGGAGCAGCAGCGGAACCGGCGGGTTTGGCGTTATCAGCGTCCTTGACCTTGACTTCGATGCCCGGCTTGATGAATTGCAGGCCTTCGGTGATCACACGGTCACCGGCGTTCAGGCCTTTTTCCACCAGCCAGTAGGCGCCGGTAGTGCGGTTGGCCACCAGTACACGTTGCTCGACCTTGTTGTCCTTGTTCACCACCAGCGCGGTCGGGATGCCCTTCAGGTCGCGGGTCACGCCTTGCTGTGGTGCCAGGATGGCCTTGCTGTTCACACCGGCTTGCAACTGCGCGTGGACGAACATGCCCGGCAGCAGGGTGTGGTCAGGGTTCGGGAATACGGCACGCAAGGTCACGGAACCGGTGGTTTCGTCGACCGAGACTTCGGAGAATTCCAGCTTGCCTTCCACGCCGTAGGCGGTGCCGTCTTCCAGGGTCAGCTTGACCTTGGCCGCGTTTTCGCCGGCTTTTTCCAGTTGGCCGCTTTCCAGGTCACGACGCAGTTTCAGCATCTCGGCGGAGGACTGCGTGACGTCGACGTAGATCGGGTCCAGTTGCTGGATCACTGCCATGGCGTCGGTCTGGCCGTTGCTGACCAGCGCGCCTTCGGTGACCGAAGAGCGACCGATACGCCCGGAGATCGGGGCAAACACCTTGGTGTAGCGCACGTTGATCTGGGCCGTTTGCACGTTGGCTTCAGAGGTCATGCGGTTGGACACGGCGGTGTCGTATTCCTGGCGGCTGACGGCCTGCTCATCGACCAACTGCTTGTAGCGATCGGCAATCGATTTGGTCTGGGCGAGGTTGGCCTGAGCGCTTTTCAGCGAGGCGTCATACACCGACGGATCGATCTGATAGAGCTGCTGGCCTTCCTTGACGTCGCCCCCTTCCTTGAACAGACGCTTGAGAATGATGCCGTTGACCTGAGGGCGAACCTCGGCAATGCGATAGGCCGTGGTGCGGCCTGGCAGCTCGGATGTCAGGGTAAAGGCTTGAGGTTGAATAGTGACCACGCCGACCTGAGGGGTTTGAGCGGGCGGAGCCGCTTCTTCCTTTTTACATCCGCTGAGCAGCGATGCCAGGGCGACGGCAGTAACCAGGGCGGTAACAGCTGGCTTAAGTTGCATGAAGATCCTCGGGTCAGGCGCGCAGAGTGCGCACAAGAAGTGTGGAAGGGTAAAAAACAGGCACTGAGTGGATAAGTAGCTTGCTACGCAATATACTTACGTTCATGGTTGTTTGTAAACTCTTGACAGGCTTCGCGGAATGTTGACAAAGCAGCGTCCAAAGCCTCGATTCTAGTACGTTCGGCGCCCTTGACGGCGTCGTCCCACAATTATTCAGATGGTCGTTAGCAGCGGTTGAGTCTGCGTTACCGATCACCCCAAGTCTCCTGATTGAGGTTTTACTGCCATGGTTCGTCGTACCAAAGAGGAAGCTCAGGAAACGCGCAGCCAGATTCTTGAAGCGGCCGAGCAGGCCTTCTACGAGCGCGGGGTTGCGCGTACCACGCTGGCGGATATTGCCGCGCTGGCAGGCGTGACACGTGGTGCCATCTACTGGCATTTCAGCAACAAGGCCGACCTGGTGCAGGCGATGCTCGATACGCTGCACGAGCCGCTGGATGAATTGGCCAGGGCCAGTGAGAGCGAGGACGAGGTCGATCCGCTGGGTTGCATGCGCAAGCTGCTGATTCATCTGTTCCATCAAGTGGCCCTGGACCCGAAGACCCGGCGCATCAATGAGATTTTGTTTCATAAGTGCGAATTCACCGATGAAATGTGTGATCTGCGCCGTCAGCGCCAGACCGCCAGCCTCGAATGCAACCTGCGCATCGGGCTGACCTTGCGTAACGCGGTCCATCGCGGGCAGCTTCCGGAGAATCTCGACACCGTACGTGCCGCGGTGTGCATGCACGCCTATATCGACGGAATTCTCGGCCAGTGGCTGCTGGTGCCCGACAGTTTCCAGTTGGCCCAGGACGCAGAGCGCTGGGTCGATATCGCGTTGGACATGCTGCGCTTGAGCCCTGGCCTGCGCAATTAAGACAAAATGCGTAATTGCGACCAGTTGTGTCAACAATAAACACCGGGGGTGGTCAATCAGGCTTTTCCCTGATTTTGTGGGGTGACGTTATATACGGGCTGGCGGGCGGTTGATAGGTAGTTGGCTAAGTATTTTGTAGCAATATTGTTGCAAGGCTGTGAAGGAGTGTTTCCTGCGGCCCATAAAAAAGCCCCGGCTCTCGCAAGTCGGGGCTTTTTCGTTTCAGCAGATCAGAGTGCCAGGGTCGGGTAGTCGATGTAGCCGACCGGGCCTTTGGCGTAGAAAGTCTCTGGATGTGCTTCGTTCAGCGGTGCATCGGCCTTCAGGCGAGCCGGCAGGTCCGGGTTGGCGATGAACGGCACGCCGAATGCCACGGCGTCAGCCTTGCCCGAAGCCAGCCACGCGTTGGCGCTGTCCTTGGTGAAGCGTTCGTTGGCGATGTACGGGCCACCGAAGGCGGCTTTCAGTTGTGGGCCGAGGCTGTCGCCTGCTTCCTTTTCACGGGAGCAGATGAACGCGATGCCACGCTTGCCCAGCTCTTTGGCGACGTAGGTGAAGGTTTCCGACAGGTTGGCGTCGCCCATATCGTGGGAGTCGGCGCGCGGTGCCAGGTGCACGCCTACACGGCCGGCGCCCCACACTTCAATCACGGCGTCAGTGACTTCGAGCAGCAAGCGTGCGCGGTTTTCCAGGGAGCCGCCGTAGTTGTCGGTGCGCTGGTTGGTGCTGCTTTGCAGGAACTGGTCGAGCAGGTAGCCGTTCGCGCCGTGGACTTCCACGCCGTCAAAACCGGCGGCCTTGGCATTCTCGGCACCTACGCGGTAGGCGTCGACGATATCGGCGATTTCAGCGACTTCCAGGGCGCGCGGGGTAGGGTAGTCGGCCAGCGGACGTACCAGGCTGACGTGGCCTTTAGGCTGGATGGCACTTGGCGCGACCGGGGTTTCACCGTCCAGGTACGACTCGTGGGAGATCCGGCCCACGTGCCACAGTTGCAGGAAGATCTTGCCGCCTGCACCGTGCACGGCCTTGGTCACATTGGCCCAGCCGCGAACCTGGTCGTTGGACCAGATGCCCGGGGTGTCCGGGTAACCCACGCCCATTGGCGTTACGGAGGTGGCTTCGCTGAGGATCAGCCCGGCGGAAGCGCGTTGGACGTAGTACTCAGCCATCAGCGCATTGGGCACGCGACCGGCGTCGGCACGGCAGCGGGTCAGCGGCGCCATGATGATGCGGTTCGACAGTTCCAGGTCGCCCAGTTTGATCGGATCGAAAATAGTCGTCATGGGATAACACCCTTCTCTTTAGTTGATCAGTTAGTCGCGGGGGCCAGGTCGGCATCGCCGGTCTGACGGAAAGTAATCAGGGTCACCAGCAGCGCGAGCACGGCCAGTGCAGCAGCGGCCAGGGGCACGCTGGTCAGGCCGAAGCCGTGGGCAATCACGCTGCCGCCCACCCAGGCGCCGAGGGCGTTGCCGATGTTGAAGGCGCCGATGTTCAAGGTGGACACCAGGTTCGGTGCGGCCTTGCCGAAGGTCACCACGTTGATCTGCAGTGCCGGTACGGCGGCAAACGAGGCGGTGGCCCAGAGGAACAGGGTGATTTCAGTCGGGATCACGGCGACGCTGGTCCAGGTCAGGACGGTGGACACCACCGCCATGCTGATGAACACGCCGATCAGGGTGGCAGCCAGGCGCTTGTCTGCCAGCTTGCCGCCGATGATGTTGCCGACGGTCAGGCCCAGGCCGATCAGCAGCAGGGTCCAGGTCACGCCTTTGGGCGAAACACCGGTGACGTCCCCCAGCAGCGGCGCGACGTAGGTGAAGAGGGTGAACATCGACGCAGCGAACAGCGCGGTCATGCTCAGCGACAGCCAGATGCCGGCGCCTTTGAGTGCTCTGAGCTCGGCGCGCATGTCGAGTTTTTCCTCGTCACGCTTGGCCGGCAGGAAGCGGATCAGACCGATCAGGGCGATCACCCCAATCACCGTCACGGCCCAGAAGGTCGAGCGCCAGCCGGCTTCCTGACCCAGCGCGGTGCCCAGCGGTACGCCGAGCACGTTGGCCAGGGTCAGGCCGGTGAACATCAGCGCCACGGCCGAAGCACGCTTGTTGGCCGGCACCAGGTTGGCGGCGACCACCGAACCGATACCGAAGAAGGCGCCGTGGCACAGCGCGGTGACCACACGGGCAAACATCAGCACGTTGTAGTCGCTGGCCAGGGCGCAGAGCAAATTGCCGATGATAAAGATGCCCATCAACGCTACCAGGGCGGCCTTGCGCGGCAGCTTGGCGGTGGCCAGTGCCATGAAGGGGGCACCGATGGC
This sequence comes from Pseudomonas sp. 21615526, assembly GCF_013386245.1. Classification (NCBI taxonomy): domain Bacteria; kingdom Pseudomonadati; phylum Pseudomonadota; class Gammaproteobacteria; order Pseudomonadales; family Pseudomonadaceae; genus Pseudomonas; species Pseudomonas sp. 21615526. The sequence continues at coordinate 8,870 of NZ_JACAOM010000021.1, forward strand.
CACGCCCAGGGCGTAGCCGGTCACCAGCCAGCCGGCGCCGGGAATCGATACACCGAGGTCGGCCGCCACATCGGGCAACAGGCCCATGATGACGAACTCGGTCGTACCGATGGCGAAGGCGCTTAAGGCCAGGATGAGTAGCGAGAGAGGCATTGATGGGTCCTTGTTACAGCGGTGCGCTGAGTTCTTCGGTGAGCGCTTTGAGGAAGGCTTGGATCACGTCCTCATTGCGTTTGAAAAAGTGCCATTGGCCGGCCTTCTGGCTGCTGATCAGCCCCGCCCGTTGCAGGTTCGCCAGGTGCGCCGACACGGTGGACTGAGACAGCCCGCAGCGCTGGTCGATCTGCCCGGCGCAAATGCCGTATTCGTGGTTGTGCAACTGCTCGGGGAATTGCACTTTCGGGTCTTTCAGCCAGTTGAGGATGTCTCGCCGTACTGGGTGCGCCAGGGCTTTTATTATTTCGTCGAGGTCGATGGACATGGCAGTGATGCTCGGTTTTGTAAAACGTTATATCGCGATGAGGCGAACTTTAAATCGTTGTATCCCGATATACCAATATGATTTTGGTCTTAAACCAGATTGAATCGGTATATCGGGTTATAACGATACGTTGACGGCAGTGCTAGACTGCGCGCCATGAATTATCTCGCACATCTGCACCTCGGCGGCCAACTTCCTGCTCAATTGCTTGGCAGCCTGTATGGCGACTTTGTTAAAGGTCGCCTGCAAGGCCAATTCAGCCCGCAAATCGAGTCGGCGATTCAGTTGCATCGCTCAATCGATCGCTACACCGACAGTCATCCGCTGATCGGGCAGGCGCTGTCGCGCTTCACCCTGACCCGGCGCCGCTATGCCGGGATTGTCCTCGATGTGTTTTTCGACCACTGCCTGGCGCGGGACTGGGCGTTATATGCCGATCAGCCGCTGGAGCGATTTACCTCTGAGGTTTACCGGGTGCTCGCCGAAGAACCGGCGTTGCCGGGGCGGCTGGCGCAGATTGCGCCGTACATGGCGGCGGATGACTGGCTGGGTTCGTACCGCGAATTTGCGGTGATGGAACAGGTACTTCGAGGAATTGGCCGACGCCTGACACGGCCCGAAGAACTGGGCCATGCCATGCAGGAATTACGAGCGCTGTACGAGCCGTTGAGCGAGGACTTTCGGGTGTTTTACCCAGAATTGCAGCGGTTCTCAAATAGCCAGTTGGCAATACAACTATAAATGTGGGAGCGGGCTTGCTCGCGAAAGCGGTGGGTCAGCTAATGAATCTGCTGACTGATGCACCGCCTTCGCGAGCAAGCCCGCTCCCACATTTTTCACCGTGCTCGCTTCAGGCCGCGAATGCTGGCCGCGCTGGCATTTGCTCAGCTTCTGGAAGGGGGCCAAACAACGCCTTCTGCACCGCCTGCTGCGCCTGGAACGCCAGCGCCGCACGTTCTTGCCCGGCGCAGGCAATCGGCTTGAGCAGATGGATTTCCACGTCGCCCTGGTCATTGCCGAACAAACGCATCAAGTGCGAGAGCAAATCATCGTCGCCAATAAACGGTGCCAGCGGGTCGATGTGGCCATCGCGCAGATAACGAATCGCCACCGGTTGCAGCGACACATCGGCATCAATCGCACTGGCCAGTAACCGCCCGTGGAACGTACGCAGGGCGCGGCCGTCGGTGGTGGTGCCTTCCGGGAACATCAACAGCGGGTGTTGTTGTTCCAGATGACGCGTCATCTGTTTGCGAATTAACTGGCTGTCCCCCGAACCTCGGCGGATGAACAGGCTGCCTGCCTTGGCGGCCAACCAGCCCGCCACCGGCCAGGTGCGCACCTCGGCCTTGGACAGGAACGACATCGGCGCCACCATCCCCAGCAGCGGGATATCGGTCCACGATACGTGGTTGCTGACCCACAGCATCGACTGTTGCGGCAACTCACCGTGAACGGTCACGCGAAAGGGCAGGGCGTTGGTCAGCCGTGCCATGAAAAAACGCGACCAGCGCTGCCGGCGCACCATCGAGTTGGCCACGCCCAGACGTTCAAACACGCCAAACACACTGGCCATGGTCAAACCCAGGGCCACCACCACCAGCACGCGGGCAATTCGCCCGTACACCCGAAGGCGGCTCATCACATGGCTGCCTTGAAGTGGCGGGCATACCGCGGGCACAGCTCGTCGCGCTTGAGCAGGATGAACACGTCGGCCACCTGGAAGTCTTCGTCCCAGCAGGGTTCGCCGCAAATCTTTGCACCCAGGCGCATGTAGGCCTTGAGCAAGGGGGGCATTTCGGCGATGACGTTGGATGGCAGGTCCAGTGCCGGCAGCGGCTTTTTCGGCTCGGCCCGCAGGTGTTCGTTGCACAGGTAGCGTTCGCGCAGGCGCTGCATGATGGCGTGGGCCTGGATGCCGCCGTCGTGCATCGGGATGCTCGCGCAGCCCATCAGGTAGCTGTAGCCACCCTGGTTGAGGACTTCGGCCAGCTCGCCCCACAACACGGCGATGGTGCCGCCGTTGCGGTAGGCGGGGTCGACGCAGGTGCGGCCGATTTCCAGGATGGGGCCTTTGAGGTGCAGCAGGCCGTGGAGGCTGAATTCTTCTTCGCTGTAGAAGCGGCCCAGGGTGGTGGCGGCCTGGTGGTCGAGCAAACGGGTGGTGGCGACGAGTCGACCGCTGTTCAAATCCCGCACGCCGATGTGGCTGCAGTGAACATCATAGTCATCCATGTCCAGGCCCAGTTCAGCGCCTTTCAGCTTGGCGTTGAATTCGCCGCTGAACACGTTGAACCGCAGGGCCTGGGCTTCCTGCAAAGCCTGGGCGCCGATCAGGCGTTCGGCTTGCAGACGGCGTTCATTGCCGGTGTCGCTGATGCGGGCGATCTGAGTCATGGCGAGTCTCCGAGTGCCGGCCAGGGTTACGGCCGGTCGACTTGTTTGTGCCATGTCAGGCTATGTAGGGCCGGTGTCATCTCCATGAAGTTACGGTGACGCTTAGATGACAGGCATTTCGCCGGTGGGTGCTGTGTTTTTTGTGTACATATCCGTTGCTGCGGNNCCGGCCGGCTTGAGTGTTTAGAAGCCAGATCAAAAGCCAGATCAAAAGCCAGAGCGAAAGCCAAATCTGAAGCTGATGCAGCTCTGCTTTTCTGTGGGAGCTGGCTTGCCTGCGATGCAGACACCTCGGTGTATCAGGCAGACCCAGTTGATGCCATCGCAGGCAAGCCAGCTCCCACATTTGACCGTGCCCGCTTACTTTTGCGCTGTTCA
>NZ_JACAOM010000021.1:12130-24177 GCF_013386245.1 Pseudomonas sp. 21615526
GCCATCACCCAAATAACGGATATGTACTCACCCAAGGGTCCGTAACAAAACCGTCATCCCCCTGGGCTAGGCTCGCGGGCTTGAATGCCCCCGAGTCCCAATCCATGTTCAAAGGCCTCCTATACGCCGCGCTGCTGTTCACCCTGACAGCCCACGCCGAAACCTGGCCGGAGAAGGAATGGTCCCAAGGCCAGCCCCTGACCGGCCCGGCCGCCAAGGCCTTGGACGACTACGCCTTCCCACCCCGCGACGACACCACCCGCAAAGGCGTCCGCACCGACGCCTTGCTGGTCATCCGCGACGGCCAGATCATCTACGAACGCTACGCCGCCCCCACCACCGCCAGCACCCCGCACCTGACCTGGTCCATCAGCAAAAGCCTGATGGCCACCGTGCTCGGCGTGGCCTTCGGCGAAAACCGCTTCAAACTCACCGACCCCGCCGCGCGCTTTTACCCGCCGATGAAACAACACCCCGGCGTGACCATGGCCGACCTGCTGCACTGGGCCTCGGGCCTCGACTGGCAGGAAGACTACGAATACGCCCCGCTGAAATCCTCGGTGGTCGCCATGCTCTACACTCGCGGCCACCACGACATGGCCGAGTTCGCCGCCGACACCGCGACCTCCAGCGCCCCCGGCCAGGCATTCCGCTATTCCAGTGGCGACAGCAATATCCTGTCCGCCACCCTCAAGGGCATGCTCGGCCACAAGGCCTACGTCGACTACCCATGGACCGCCCTGTTCCAGCCACTGGGCATCCGCAACGCCACCTGGGAAAGCGATGCCGAGGAAACCTTCGTCGCGTCCTCATATGCCTACCTCACTGCCCGCGACCTGGCCCGTGTCGGCCTGCTGATGCAGCGCGACGGCCGTTGGGGCGAGCAACAATTGCTGCCAAAGGAGTGGGTCGCGTTCAATCGCCAACCGTTCGACAAGTACAAGGCGGGCCAGGACGAAGCCGTTCCGGGCGGCCAATGGTGGCTCAACCGCGAAGTGCAGGGCGCCGCCAGACCCTGGCCGGACGCGCCCGCCGACACCTTCGCCGCCCTCGGCCACTGGGGGCAGGCGCTCTACGTGATGCCCGAAAAACAGCTGGTCATCGTGCGCTACGGTGACGACCGCGACGGCAGCTATCGCCACAACGAACTCCTCAAGCGCGTCCTTGCAGCGGTGCAACCATGATCCGCCGTCATCCCTTCGTCAGTCTGTTGATCCTGCTGTTACTCGTGTTGCTCGGCTGGGTCTGGCACGAGCGGGTCAACCTGCAAGCCTTCCCCGACATCATCGCGGCCTACACCGCCAAGGAGTACTGCTCCTGCCGATATGTGGAGGGCAATCCCGCTGATTATTGCCAGGGTTATGTGAAGCAATACGTGCCCACCAGCGCCTTCACCGACAACCCTGAAAAACACCTCGTGACCGCCAGCGGCCTGGGCCGCGCCCACAGTGCCCAATGGCTGGGCCAGCGCGAGGGCTGCCGCCTCTTGCCCTAATGCAGCCACAGGTGGGGCTGAGGTTCCACAGGGTGGAACCACCTTTGATTGTTCTCCTGCGCACATCGCGGTTATCTGGCGGTGTGCAACGAAAAAGAACGGGAACACCCGCCTGCGAGGAGAATCACCATGAGCCCACACCAGCACATCCTGGATTGGCTGAGCGATGTCGCCAGCGACCTGCACGCCGTGCGTCAGGACATTCACGCCCACCCCGAACTGGGCTTTGAAGAAAACCGCACCTCCGCCCTCGTGGCGCAATCGCTGCGTAACTGGGGCTACGAAGTCCACACCGGCATCGGCCAGACCGGCGTGGTGGGTGTGCTGCGCAATGGCAGCAGCTCGCGCAAGCTCGGTATCCGCGCCGACATGGACGCGTTGCCGATCATCGAAAACACCGGCGCCAGCTACAGCAGCCAACACGCCGGCTGCATGCATGCCTGCGGTCATGACGGCCACACCACCATGCTGCTGGGCGCCGCGCGTTACCTGGCCGCGACCCGTCAATTCGACGGCACCCTGAACCTGATTTTCCAGCCCGCCGAAGAAGGCCAGGGCGGCGCCGAAGCCATGCTCGCCGACGGCTTGCTGGAGCGGTTTCCCTGCGACGCATTGTTCGGCATGCACAACATGCCGGGCTTGCCCGCCGGCCATCTGGGCCTGCGCGTTGGACCGATGATGGCCTCCCAGGACCTGCTCACCGTGACCCTCGAAGGCGTCGGTGGCCATGGCTCCATGCCGCACCTGACGGTCGACCCGCTGGTGGCCGCCGCCAGTATGGTCATGGCATTGCAGACCGTGGTGGCGCGCAATATCAATGCCCAGGAAGCCGCCGTGGTGACCGTCGGTGCCCTGCAAGCGGGCCAGGCGGCCAACGTGATTCCCCAGCAAGCACTGTTGCGTTTGAGCCTGCGTGCCCTGGATGCAAACGTGCGTGAACTGATGCTGGAGCGGGTCAAGGCGATCATCCTGACCCAGGCCGCGAGCTTCGGCTGCACCGCGCAGATCGAACATCGCCCGGCCTATCCTGTGCTGGTCAACCATCCCGAAGAAACCGAATTCGCCCGCCAGGTCGGCGTCGCCCTGCTGGGTGAAGGTGCCGTCGACGGCAACACCACCAAGCTGATGGGCAGCGAAGACTTCGCCTGGATGCTGCAACGCTGCCCCGGCAGCTACCTGTTTATCGGCAACGGCGTGTCGCGGCCGATGGTCCACAACCCCGCCTATGACTTCAACGACGACATCCTGTTGACCGGCGCCGCCTACTGGGGCGCGCTGGCCGAGAGCTGGCTCAAGCCCGCCTGACGACCTCTTTTTTCTGCCGCTGGACCCTTTTCCGACTGGTTGAATGGAGTGTTCCCATGCAGGCTTCAAAACAAGGTGTATCCCGCACCCGCCAGGTGGTGGCGGCGGTGATCGGCAATGCGCTGGAATGGTATGACTTCATCGTCTACGGCTTTCTCGCCAGCATTATCGCCCGGCAGTTTTTCCCCTCGGAGGATGAATACGCCTCGCTGCTGATGGCCCTGGCCACCTTTGGCGTCGGCTTCTTCATGCGCCCGGTGGGCGGGATTCTGCTGGGCATGTATTCGGACCGCAAAGGCCGCAAGGCTGCGATGCAACTGATCATCCGGTTGATGACCATCTCCATCGCCCTGATCGCTTTCGCCCCCAGCTATGCTGCCATCGGCATGGGCGCGCCGATGCTGATCGTGGTTGCGCGCATGCTCCAGGGCTTTGCCACCGGCGGTGAATACGCCAGTGCCACGGCGTTCCTGGTGGAGAGCGCGCCGGCCCATCGCAAGGGCCTGTACGGTTCCTGGCAGTTGGTGGGACAGTGCCTGGCGGTGTTCGGCGGCGCGGCGATGGTGGCGTTGGTCACGCACTTCTTCGAGCCGCAAACCCTTGAAGTCTGGGGCTGGCGCCTGCCGTTCATCTTCGGCTTGCTGATCGGCCCGGTGGGCTTGTGGATCCGCCGGCACATGGAAGACCCCGAGGAATTTATCGAGGCACGCAAACAGGCCAAGGGTGCGGCGCCGAGCTTGATGGACGTCATCCGCGACCACCGCCGCAGCATCTTGGTATCGATGGGCCTGGCCTGTGGTGCAACGGTGTCGTTCTACGTGGTGCTGGTGAACATGCCGACCTTCGCCCACAAGAACCTCGGCCTGCCGTTGGACCAGGTGTTGATGGTGCAGATGTTCGCGGTGGCGCTGATGACCGTGGTGATTCCGCTGTCCGGCCTGCTGTCGGATCGGTTCGGTCGGCGCCCGGTATTGATGGCGTTCACCCTGGCGTTTTTTGTGATGGTGTACCCGCTGTATGTGTGGGTCGCGGCGGCACCGTCCATCGAGCGTTTGCTGGTGATGCAGGTGATGTTGTGCACTGCCATCGGCGGCTTTTTCGGCCCGGCGCCGACGGCCCTGGCCGAGCAGTTTCCCATCGAAGTACGCTCCACCGGGGTGTCGGTGGCTTACAACGTGGCGGTGATGGTATTCGGGGGCTTTGCGCCGTTGATCGTCACCTGGCTCAGCAAGGTGCTGGGCACGCCGGTAGCCCCGGCATTTTATGTGCTGTTCGCTTGCGTCCTGACGCTGCTGGGCACTTACTGCATGCATGAGGCGCCACAGGCGAAACGACCGGCGCCGTTTTCCAGCGAGGTGAAACCTTGAGTATTGTTGAACTGGATGCCATCGAACTGTCTCGGGCGATCCATGCGCGGCAGGTGTCCTGCCATGAAGTGATGCAGGCGTATCTGGCCCAGGTCGAACGCTTCAACCCGACGGTGAATGCGCTGGTCTCGCTGCGCTCCCATGAGGACGTGCTGGCCGAAGCGGCGCAGCGTGATCGCGAGTTGGACCAAGGCCAATCCCGTGGCTGGATGCACGGCATGCCCCAGGCCATCAAGGACCTGGCGGCGACCCAGGGCCTGCGCACCACCCTCGGTTCGCCGCTGTTCGCCGAGCATGTTCCTCAAGAAGATGCGATCAGCGTGGCGCGGGTTCGGGCCAGTGGCGCGATCATCATCGGCAAGACCAACGTGCCGGAATTTGGCCTGGGCTCGCAGACCTACAACAGCGTGTTCGGCACCACCGGCAACGCCTATGACCCGCGCCTGGTGGCCGGTGGCAGCAGCGGCGGCGCGGCGGTGGCGCTGGCATTGCGCATGCTGCCGGTAGCGGATGGCAGCGACATGATGGGCTCGCTGCGAAACCCTGGGGCATTCAATAACGTATTTGGCCTGCGTCCGTCCCAGGGTCGGGTGCCTCACGGGCCGGCGCCGGAGCTGTTCGTCCAGCAACTGGCCACGGAAGGCCCGATGGGTCGCAGCGTGGCGGATGTGGCGCGGCTGCTGAGTGTGCAGGCCGGCTATGACCCTCGGGTGCCGCTGTCGCTCAAGGAGGATCCGGCGGTGTTGGGTGAGCCATTGCAGCGCGACTTCAAGGGTGCACGCTTGGGCTGGCTCGGGGATTACAACGGTTACCTGCCGATGGAAGACGGCGTGATGAGCCTGTGCGAATCGGCCCTCAAGGACTTCGCTGCGCTGGGTTGCGAGGTCGAGCACTGCCAACCGGAATTTTCTCTGGAACGCCTGTGGCAGACCTGGCTGGTGCACCGCCATTGGCTGATCCAGGGCTCCCTCGGCGCGGCGTACACCGACCCGCAAAAACGTGCACTGCTCAAGCCGGAGGCGCAATGGGAAGTGCAGGGCGGATTGCAACTGAGTGCGGCGGACGTTTACCAGGCTTCGATCAACCGCAGCGACTGGTACCGCGCCCTGGGCAAACTGTTCGAACGTTACGATTTCCTGTTGCTGCCCACCGCCCAAGTGTTCCCTTTCGATGCACAACAAGCCTGGCCACGCCTCGTCGCAGGGCGCGAGATGGACACCTACCATCGCTGGATGGAAGTGGTGATCGGCCCCACCCTGGCCGGCCTGCCGAGCATGAACGTGCCGGTGGGTTTCAACCCCCGGGGCTTGCCCATGGGCCTGCAGATCATCGGCCCGGCCCAGGCGGACAGGACAGTGTTGCAACTGGCGTACGCCCACGAACAACTGACCCGCTGGGTGCAGCGGCGCCCACCCGCTTGCCTCTCGGCGACCGGTTGAGCCGCGACGGGCCTGTATCTTGCTGTGAAATCAGATCATCCATCGGCATCAAGGAGATCGACACATGGGCAGCGACGCCGAGACGGGAACCGTACGCTCAGTAGGGCGGGCACTGGCGATCATCGAATTGCTCGGCGAGCATCAGGCGCTGGGGCTGGAAGAGTTGCATTACCTGACTCACCTGCCCAAGGCCACGGTCTCGCGGATGCTGCTGACCTTGCAGGAACAGGGCTGGATCTATCGTGGGCTCAGCGACCGGCGTTACCGCCTGCGGGCCAGACGGTTGTTCGGCGACACCCAGCAACGCTTCAAGCGCCAACTGGTGGAAAGCGCCGCGCCGTGGCTGCTGGACCTCAGCGAGCGCACCGGCCTGGTGGTGGACCTGTCGAGCTTCGACGGCGAACGCCTGGAGGTGATGGAAAGCGCGATCCCCACGGTGCTGCGCAAGCTCTACCCGAACAATTGCCAGATCGTCGGCCAGCACGCCAGCCTGTTTCATTCGGCCATGGGCAAGGCGTGCCTGGCGCAATTGTCGGCGGATGAAGTGCAGCGCCTGGCCGGTCGTGAGCATGTGGCGGAAGACGATCAATACCGGGCGTGTGAACAATCCCAGCACCAGGGGTTTGGCCAACGCACCGAAGGCTATTGGGAATATCCGGTGCGCCTGCCGTTCCTGATTCGCGCGGTGGCCTTGCCGGTCCGGGCCAATGGCCGGTTGGTGGGCAGCATGGCGCTGCATTGGCCGATGGATCAGGCACCGGTGGAACGGGTGCTGAGCCTGCACCTGGCCAGCCTGGAGTCGACGATTCGCGATGTGCAGCAGGCGTTGGCCTGACCACCGTTCCCCCGTAGGAGCGAGCTTGCTCGCGAAGAACTCACAGGCACCGCGTTCATTCAGAATGCCCGCGTCATCGTTGGCAACCTTCGCGAGCAAGCTCGCTCCTACAGGAGGTCTTTGTTACTGTTCGCCCAGGTTTTTTGCCCCAAGAGTCTTTATGTCCCTGTTCAAACCCATGGCCTTCCTGCTGCTGGCCGCTGCCGCCGTGCCTGCCCATGCCGACTGGTACCTGGACAACGAGTCCTCGCGCCTGTCGTTCGTCACCACCAAGAACACCGACATCGCTGAAGTGCAGCGCTTCCTGGTGCTGCATGGCAAGGTCGACAGCAAAGGCGCGGCGCAGCTGGAAGTCGAACTGGAGTCGATCAACAGCGGCATCCCGCTGCGCGACGAGCGCATGCGCAATGAGCTGTTCGAGATCAAGACCTACCCGGACGCGGTGATCAATGCGCAGATCAACCTGCAACCGATCAACGACCTGGCCCCCGGCGCGCAATACGAGCTGCGCCTGCCGCTGTCGGTGACCCTGCACGGCAAGACCCAGACCTACAGCACCGAATTGCTGGCGACCCGCCTGGATGACCGACGCTTCCAGGTGGTCACCCTGGAGCCATTGGTGGTGCACGCCGAGGATTTCGATTTGCTGCCGGGGGTAGCCGCATTGCGCAAGGCCGCCGGGCTGTCGCAGATCAGCCTGTCGGTGCCGGTGGGTGCGGTACTGATTTTCACGGCGCGCTGACATGAGCGGCGCAGTGTTCCCGTGGCGCAGCGCCAACCGTTTCGAGCTGATGGTCGACGGCCCGAGTTTCTTCCCGCGCATGCTGGAAGGTATCGCCCAGGCAGAGCAACAGGTGGCGCTGGAGCTGTATCTGGTGGAGGCGGGCACGTGTGCCGAGGCGATGGTTCAGGCCCTGGTGGCGGCCGCCGAACGTGGCGTGCGCGTACGTTGCCTGTTCGATGACTACGGCAGTCTGGCGTTTACCCTGGGCCTGCGTCGGCGGTTGATCGACGCCGGGGTGGACCTGCGATTCTACAACCGCCTGAGCTGGCGCCGCTGGATGCGCAACCTCTATCGGGACCACCGCAAGCTGTTGTTGATCGACCAGACCATCGCCGTGGTCGGCGGCACCGGCGTGACGGATGAATTCTGGACGCCCGGGGAAGACACCGCCGATTGGCACGAAGTGATGGTGCAGATTCGTGGCCCGCTGGTGCTGGATTGGCAGGCGTTGTTCGACCGTCAGTGGCTGGCGAACGACGATCGTAGAGCCTGGAAACCGGCCACGCATTTTGGCCTGCCACGGTTGCCCAAGGTGCCAGCGACAGGACCGGGGCTGGGGCGTGTGGCCTATGCCGACGCCCGCCAGCATCGGGATATCTTGCAGTCACTGATCCGTGCGCTGAACAGCGGCCACCAGCGTATCTGGCTGGCCACCCCGTATTTCCTGCCGACCTGGAGCGTACGGCGTGCCCTGCGCCGGGCGGCGGGGCGCGGGGTGGATGTGCGTTTGCTGTTGACCGGGCCACGTACCGATCACCCGTCGGTGCGGTATGCCGGGCACCGTTACTACCCGCGTTTGCTCAAATCCGGGGTGCAGATCTTTGAATACCAGCCGTGCTTCCTGCACTTGAAAATGGTGCTGGTGGACGATTGGGTGAGCATTGGCTCGTGCAACTTCGATCACTGGAATCTGCGCTTCAACCTGGAAGCGAACCTGGAAGCGTTGGACCCGGAATTGACGTTGGCAGTGGTGGGGAGTTTCGAGCGGGATTTTGCCCTGAGCCAGGCGGTGAGCCTTGAGGCATGGCAGTCGCGGCCATTGTGGCGGCGGGTGAAGCAGCGGGTGTGGGGGTGGATTGATCGGTTGGTGGTCAACCTGCTGGACCGCCGCGGATAAGCCAGAATACCCCAATCAAATGTGGGAGCGGGCTTGCTCGCGAAAGCGGTGTGTCAGTCACCTGATGTATCAACTGATCCACCGCATTCGCGAGCAAGCCCGCTCCCACATTTTGACCGGGCAAGACTTTAGAGCAGTTCGAAGCTCTGCTGCTTCACATCCTGCGAATCCAACCCGATCTGCACATTGAACTCGCCCGGCTCAGCCGCAAACTTCAGCTGGGTGTTGTAGAACTTCAAGTCTTCCTCGGTGATGGTGAAGTGCACCGCGCGCTCTTCGCCCGCCTTGAGCATGATCTTCTGGAAGTTCTTCAATTCCTTCACCGGGCGGATCATCGAGCCGGCCACGTCCTGGATATACAGCTGCACCACGGTTTCGCCATCGACCTTGCCGGTGTTTTTCACCACCACGGTGGCGTCGAGCTTGCCGGTCTTGTTCAGGGTGGTGGACGACAGCGCCATGTCCGACAGGCTGAAACTGGTGTAGCTCAAGCCGTAACCGAACGGAAACAGCGGCCCGGTGGTGTCATCGAAGTACTGCGAGGTGTAGTTGCCCGGCTTGCCCGGAGTGAACGGCCGGCCAATGCTCAGGTGGTTGTAGTAGGTCGGAATCTGCCCCACCGAACGCGGGAAGGTGATCGGCAGCTTGCCCGACGGGTTGTAGTCACCGAACAGCACGTCAGCGATAGCGTTGCCGCCTTCGGTGCCGGCGAACCAGGTTTCCAGGATTGCGTCAGCCTGTTCGTTCTCCTCGACAATCGACAGCGGACGGCCGTTCATCAACACCAGCACCAGCGGTTTGCCGGTGGCTTTCAAAGCCTTGATCAGGTCGCGCTGGCTCTGCGGGATGTTCAGGTCGGTGCGGCTCGACGATTCGTGGGACATGCCACGGGACTCGCCCACGGCGGCCACGACCACATCGGCGCCTTTGGCGGCCTTGACGGCTTCGTCGATCATGTCCTGGGACGAGCGCGGGTCATCCACAACTTCCGGGGCATCGAAGTTCAGGAAGTTGAGGTAGTCGACGACTTTCTTGTCGTTGGTGATATTGGCGCCACGGGCATAGATCACCTTGCCCTTGTCGCCGATCACGGCGTTCATGCCGTCCAGCAGGGTCACCGATTGCGCGGGTTTACCGGCAGCGGCCCAGCTGCCCATCATGTCGATCGGCGCCTTGGCCAGCGGGCCGACCAGGGCGATGGTCGCGTCCTTTTTCAGCGGCAGGGTGTTGTTCTGGTTTTTCAGCAGCACCTGGCTGCGGCGCGCCACGTCACGTGCGTCGGCGCGATGCAGGCGGCTTTCGGCGTAGGTGTCGGCCGGGTCATCCTCGGCCTTGCCGATGCGCAGGTACGGGTCGGCGAACAGGCCCATGTCGTACTTGGCGCCGAGCACTTCGCGCACGGCGTTGTCGATGTCGCTCTGTTCGATCTCGCCGGACTTCAGCAGGCCTGGCAATTCCTTACCGTAGAGCGAGTCGTTCATGCTCATGTCGATCCCGGCCTTGATCGCCAGCTTGGCGGCTTCACGCCCGTCCTTGGCCACGCCGTGCTTGATCAGCTCGAAGATCGCACCGTGGTCGCTCACGGCCAGGCCCTTGAAGCCCCAGTCCTTGCGCAGCAGGTCGTTCATCAGCCAGGTGTTGGCGGTGGCGGGTACGCCGTTGATCGAGTTCAGCGCAACCATCACGCCACCGGCGCCGGCCTTGATGGCGGCGTGGTAGGGCGGCAGGTAGTCCTGGTACATCTTGACCGGGCTCATGTCGACCACGTTGTAGTCGCGACCGCCTTCCACCGCGCCATACAGGGCGAAGTGCTTGACGCTGGCCATGATGCTGTCGGCCTTGGCCGGGCTGCTGCCCTGGAAGGCCTTGACCATCACTTCGGCAATGCGCGAGGTCAGGTAGGTGTCTTCGCCAAAGCCTTCGGAGGTACGGCCCCAGCGCGGGTCGCGGGAGATGTCGACCATCGGCGCGAAGGTGATGTCGAGGCTGTCGGCGGCAGCTTCCTGGGCGGCGATGCGCCCGGAGTGGCCGATGGCGTCCATGTCCCAGCTGGAAGCCAGGGCCAGGCTGATGGGGAATATCGTGCGGTGGCCGTGGATCACGTCATAGGCGAAGAACATCGGGATCTTCAACCGGCTGCGCATGGCTGCGTCCTGCATCGGACGGTTTTCCGGGCGGGTGATCGAATTGAAGGTGCCGCCGATGCGACCGGCGGCGATTTCCTTGCGGATCAGCTCGCGGGGCATTTCGGGGCCGATGCTGATCAGGCGCAATTGGCCGATCTTCTCATCAAGGGTCATCTGCTTGAGCAGGTCACTGACGAAGGCGTCCTTGTCCTTGAGCACTGCGGGCTTTGTTTCGGCTAATACGGAATGAGTGGCCAAACTGACAACAAGGCCCAGCAAACACAGCTTCTTCATGAAAATCCTTTCTCGCAGCCTTGGGACCGGAGAGCGTCTATTGTTGTTCGGGTGTTGTTCAGATAAATACCGCACACTTCTGAACTCTTATTGGCGCTGGGCATCTTTTAGCTGATTGGCACGATGCAATCCAGTGGGTGGTGGCGGATTATGCCCTAAGCCCGTGGCTAACGCGTCAGTCGGTAAATTTCATAGGTTTGGCAGGAGAAACACCATGCAAGCAGCACAAGGTTACCGTTGGGGCTGGAAGGCCGTGGCATTGATACTGGTGAGCACCGTGCTGAGCGGTTGCGGCATCAACAAGATCCCGACCCTGGACGAACAGGCCAAGGCGGCCTGGGCCCAGGTGCAGAACCAGTACCAGCGGCGCGCCGACCTGATCCCCAACCTGGTGGAAGTGGTCAAGGGCTACGCCGCCCATGAACAGGACACCCTGACGGCCGTGATCGAAGCGCGGGCCAAGGCCACCTCGATCCAGGTGGACGCCAGCACCCTCGACAATCCCGAGAAACTCAAGCAGTTCCAGCAAGCCCAGGACGGTTTGAGCGGTGCACTCAGCCGTTTGATGGTGGTGTCCGAGCGCTACCCGGACCTGAAGGCCAACCAGAACTTCCTGGCCCTGCAATCGCAGCTTGAAGGCACCGAAAATCGCATCGCCGTGGCCCGCCGCGACTTTATCCAGGCAGTGCAGGCCTACAACACCGAGATACGCACCTTCCCTGGCCGCCTGTGGCACAGCGTGATGTACAGCGACTTGCCGGTCCGCGCCAACTTCGAGGCCACGAGTGCCGATGCCGATAAAGCGCCGCAAGTGAAATTCTGATGGGCAAGCGCGCTTGGCTGATGGCGGCGGTGCTGCTGGCCTTCAGCCTGACCGCCCAGGCCGCCCTGAATTTCCCGGCCCTGACCGGACGGGTGGTGGACAACGCCCAGATGATCGACCCGGCCGTGCGTGCGCAGCTGACCCAGCAGTTGCAGGCGCTGGAGCAGACCAGCGGCGACCAGATCGTGGTGGTCACCGTGCCCGACCTGCAAGGCGTGCCCATTGAAGACTTCGGTTATCAACTGGGCCGCGCGTGGGGCATCGGCCAGAAGGGCAAGGACAACGGCGCCCTGCTGATCGTCGCCCGGGATGAGCACAAGATTCGCATCGAAGTGGGTTATGGCCTGGAAGGCGTGCTCACGGATGCGCAGTCCTGGGTGATCATCAACCAGGTGATCGCCCCGGCGTTCAAGGCGGGCAACTACAGCAAGGGCATCAGCGACGGCGTGGCGGCGATGCTGC
>NZ_JACAOM010000200.1:0-5020 GCF_013386245.1 Pseudomonas sp. 21615526
CTGACCCACCGCATTCGCGAGCAAGCCCGCTCCCACATTTGGATTGTCGCCAGCAAGGAGAACTCAAATGAGCTCCACCAAAGACCCCTGCATCAGCGTCTGCAAATTCACCGATGACATCTGCGTGGGCTGCGGGCGCAGCAAGCGCGAGATCCGTGCCTGGAAGAAACTCGACAAGGTCGACAAGCGCACGGTACTCGCCGAAGCCGAGCTGCGCCTGCTGGCGCTGGGTGCCACCGGTCGGCGGAAAGGCAAATGAGCCCGCACTTATCGACTAGTCTCTGATGCGCAACGCGCGCCATGAGCGTATGATTCGCGACCCTTTGGCGATGCGTTCGCCAAAAGCCCAGCTTTTACTATCTTCAGGCCAAGCCTGAATCGACACACCGGGAGGTGCTTAAGATGAGTGACCAAGACCAGAACGACACCCAGGAAATCGGCCCCGCAGGCGAAAAACTGCAGAAAGTCCTCGCCCGTATCGGCGTAGGCTCGCGCCGCGACGTAGAAGCCTGGATCACCCAGAAGCGCATCAAGGTCAACGGCGTTGAAGCCACCCTTGGCCAGCGCGTCGACCTGCACGATGCCATCACCATTGATGGCAAGGTCATCAAGCGTGAAGAGGCCGCCGAATCGGTGCGCCGCGTCATCATGTACAACAAGCCTGATGGCGAAATCTGCACCCGTGACGACCCGGAAGGCCGTCCAACCGTATTCGACAAGATGCCGCGCCCCAAAGAAGGCCGCTGGATCAACATCGGTCGTCTCGACATCAACACCACCGGCTTGCTGATGTTCACCACCGACGGTGAGCTGGCCAACCGCCTGATGCACCCTTCCTACGAGATGGACCGTGAATACGCGGTACGTGTGCGTGGTGAAGTCGATGACGAAATGATCGAGCGCTTGAAAGCCGGCGTCGTGCTGGAAGACGGCCCGGCCAGGTTCACGGACATCAAGCAGGCGCCGGGCGGCGAAGGCTTCAACCATTGGTACCACTGCGTGGTGATGGAAGGCCGTAACCGTGAAGTACGTCGCCTGTGGGAATCCCAGGGCCTGGTGGTCAGCCGCCTGAAGCGCGTGCGTTTCGGCCCGGTGTTCCTCAACTCCGACCTGCCGATGGGCCGCTGGCGCGAAATGAGCCAGTACGAAGTCGACATCCTCAGTGCCGAAGTCGGCCTGACGCCGGTGGCCATGCCGCAGATGAACGCCAAGAGCAAAGACAAGCTTGAGCGTATGCAGCGTAAATCGTCGCGTCCGGTGGCGCGTACCGACCGTGTTGCCCGCACCCTGCGCCCTGCGCTGGATGCACCGGCCACGGGCGGCCGCATCTCCCGCGAGCCGCACATCGAAGGCGAGCGTCGTCCTTCGGCACCGCCCCGTCAGGATGGCGAACGTGCGCCGCGCGCACCGCGTCCAGCCGGTCGTGGTGATGCACCTGCTGGCGGTCGCGGTAACCGTGGCGAGTCTGGTCGTGGTGCTCCGGCTGCGGGCCGTGCCGACGACAGCGCCAGCACCAAACGTCCAGCCAAGCCATCGCCGAAAAAGCGCCCGGGCCTGAAGCTGGTCGATGACGCGCCATCGGGCAAGCGTCGTGGTGCACCGGCCGGTTCCGGCCAGCGTCCAGGTTTTGGTCGCAAGAAGCCGCAGTGATTCGTTAAGCGCTGCATAAAAACGCCAACCCTCGGGTTGGCGTTTTTTTTTGGCCTGGATTTGGAGCCTGCTCTATGAGCAAAGCAGGTCCATTGTGGGAGCGGGCTTGCTCGCGAATGCGGTGTATCAGTTGATACATCCAGTGACTGACCCACCGCATTCGCGAGCAAGCCCGCTCCCACAGTTGATCTCCATTGTTTTGGCGGGCGTGTCAGAACATGAAAGCCCCATCGAACACGGGTTTATCGTCGAGGGCCAACACGCCACTGGCGAAGATCAGGTCCAGATGATGGCTGCCTTTCTGCCCGCCACCCAATCCCAGGTGCAGCCCGCAATGACGCTCTTCAAAGCCGGCGTTGCGCGCATACAAATCCTTCACGCCTTCATTGGTGCCAATGCCCAGTTCTTCCACCCGGCGATTGGACGGGTTGGCATTCAGGTATTTGTTGAAGTCATCCGCCAGCCCCGGCACTTCGCTGGCCACGGTGCAGATGGTCGAGTTCTCGATCCACAGTTCCAGCGGTGATTGCAGCACGCCGTATTTACGCGCAAAGGGAATGGTGCTGAGGAAGGTGCCGACAAACCGCACCTGGCCGTTGATGGCCTCGCTGTGGGTCGCGATCTCGCCGGGCGCCAGGTCGTGGTTGCCGACGCCGTTGATATTGGTCCACTTCTTGATGCTGCTCATGGGCGCTTCAAGGCGCGAGCCATGCTGGTCGGTGAAGCTCAGCACGCTGGCCTGGGACATGCGCCGGATCAACGTGGCGTTGAGGTCGGCAATCCGCTGTGGGGCGACGCTGAAGGTGTCGTAGAAGTAATCGCCATAGTCCTTGAGCAGCAGGGACTTTTTCCAGTGCTCGGCCATCACGCCCTGCAGTGCGCGGATAAAGTCCGGGCCTTCGGCGCGTGGGTTGGGCAAGGTCGAGGAATCGTAGAGAAACATGTACAGGTCACAGCCTTCGATGGCCTTGGCCAGCGTTTCGCTGGGGGCTTGGTCCAGGCGTTGTACCTGGAAGTCGAAGCGGGCGGCGCAGCCCTGGATGATCGACTGGGCGATGGCGTCGTAGCGTTCGGTATGGCCAAGCAAAATGGTGGGGCGGTGCAGGCCGGCGAGGGCCGGGTGATGGGCGAGGTAATACAGAAAATGTTCGACGGCGCGGGCCTTGTCCATGACGTCCTTCCTTCAAAGCCTTCGGTAGGAGCAGTGGCAGGTGCGGCGTCCCGCACCTGCCGGGGTGCCTGATCAGATTAGAAAGGCCACATCGCGGTGCCGAACGGCACGACGGCATCGGCTTGCATCATTTCAACGGCGGCCTCATGGGTCGGCGCTTCAAACCAATCGTCGAGTTGCAGTTCGGTTTCCAGGTCATTTTCCAGTGCTTGCATGGTGAATCTCCTAGATGACGTTGTTTGAGAACGAGCTTGCCAGCTTGCTGCGCTGGGCAAGTGGATGAACCTAGAAGAGAGTGTTTGGGATTGCAAAATTTTTATTGACACGGTTCCATTTGGATTTTTTATTCCGTTTTGATGGCGATTTGGTTTATGTCGATGAAACAGAGAGTTGGTTGCATCGTTTTGTAGGAATCGTCCTTTCGTCAACTTCTCGTTATCTGAAAGAATTTTCCTAATGTCCCTCCTATCTGCCGCACCGCATCCTGTCAGCCCAGACAGGTTTGGCGGTGTACAATGCGCCGCGTTTTACTGTGATCCCACTCTCTCAGGGCTATCCGCCTTGTTCATTCCGCCTGGCCACAAGCCCGTCGGGTTCGATTTCGTCACAGATAAAAACAACAGGTGACGTATGACCGTAAGAAAAAACGCTGGACCGGGGTTTGATCGGCGCTGCTGTAGCCCGTTACCAAAGCAGCACCCCTCCATGAGCACCCTCAAACCTTGCGTGAGACCCTTTCCATGAGTGAAGCCAACTCGCATTCAGGCGAACTGAAGCGCGGCCTGAAAAATCGCCATATCCAACTGATCGCCCTCGGTGGCGCGATTGGCACCGGGTTGTTCCTGGGGTCGGCCGGCGTGCTGAAATCCGCCGGGCCGTCGATGATCCTCGGGTATGCCATCTGCGGCTTTATCGCCTTCATGATCATGCGCCAGCTGGGCGAGATGATCGTCGAAGAGCCGGTGGCCGGTTCCTTCAGCCACTTTGCCCACAAGTATTGGGGCGGTTTCGCCGGCTTCCTGTCGGGCTGGAACTGCTGGATTTTGTACATCCTGGTGGGCATGTCGGAGCTGACGGCAGTTGGCAAGTATGTGCACTACTGGTGGCCCGAGATCCCGACCTGGGTGTCGGCGGCGGCGTTTTTTGTGTTGATCAATGTGATCAATCTTTCCAACGTCAAAGTCTTCGGCGAGGCCGAGTTCTGGTTTGCGATCATCAAGGTGGTCGCCATTGTCGGCATGATCGCCCTGGGCAGTTACCTGCTGGTGAGCGGCACCGGCGGGCCACAAGCCTCGGTGACCAACCTGTGGGAGCACGGCGGGTTCTTTCCCCATGGCGTGGGTGGTTTGGTGATGGCCATGGCGATCATCATGTTCTCGTTTGGCGGCCTGGAGATGCTCGGGTTTACTGCGGCTGAGGCGGACAAGCCACGCACGGTGATTCCGAAGGCGATCAACCAGGTGATCTACCGGATCCTGATTTTCTACATCGGCGCGTTGGTGGTGCTGTTGTCGTTGACGCCTTGGGACAGCTTGCTGGAGACCCTGAATGCCTCCGGGGACGCCTATAGCGGCAGTCCGTTTGTGCAGGTGTTTTCGATGTTGGGCAGTAACACGGCAGCGCATATTCTCAACTTTGTGGTGCTGACGGCGGCGTTGTCGGTCTACAACAGCGGCACTTACTGCAATAGCCGGATGCTGTTGGGGATGGCCGAGCAGGGTGATGCGCCGCGGGCATTGGCGAAGATCGACAAGCGTGGGGTGCCGGTGCGGTCGATCCTGGCGTCGGCGGCGATTACGCTGGTGGCGGTGTTGATGAATTACCTGATTCCGCAGCATGCGCTGGAGTTGTTGATGTCGCTGGTGGTGGCGACCCTGGTGATCAACTGGGCGATGATCAGTTTTTCGCATTTCAAGTTTAGGCAGCATATGGATCGGACGGGGCAGGTGCCGTTGTTCAAGGCGCTTTGGTATCCGTATGGGAATTATGTTTGCCTGGCGTTTGTG
This sequence comes from Pseudomonas sp. 21615526, assembly GCF_013386245.1. NCBI lineage: Bacteria > Pseudomonadati > Pseudomonadota > Gammaproteobacteria > Pseudomonadales > Pseudomonadaceae > Pseudomonas > Pseudomonas sp. 21615526. Next base: position 4,828 of record NZ_JACAOM010000200.1, read on the forward strand.
GTGTTTATTCTTGGGGTGATGCTGCTGATTCCGGGGATTCAGGTGTCGGTGTATGCGATTCCGGTTTGGGTGGTGTTTATGTGGGTTTGTTATGGGATCAAGAACAGGCGCAAGGCTCGGGAGGGGGTGGTGTTGAGTTGATGGTGTACATATCCGTTTCTTCGGTAACGGCGACTTATGGTTCCGCTCTTAC
>NZ_JACAOM010000201.1:0-678 GCF_013386245.1 Pseudomonas sp. 21615526
GTTCTGCCGGGTGTCAGGGAGTTCAGTTATGGCTTGTCCACATCATGGTACTCACCCCCATACCCATCCCCCACCCGCCAGATAATGTCGTGGTTCTCATTGGTCCATTCCGACGGTTTCAGCGAGTACTTGTAGTCCTCTGAGTTACGGTTATTCCCGTCCCCGATAAAGTCCGGGTGGTCCCGCCGATGGTCGCCCCCGCGGATACTCGACCGCGCATCCCACTCTTCCTTGCGGAAATCAAAAATGCTCTGGTCCTGCGGCGCATCCCGCTGGCCCCAGTCGGAGAGGTAGGTCTGCAACCACACGTATGCTTCATCCCCGTTGGGCTTGAGCAGCCCGTCCTGCTTGAAGTCCTGGATCTGGTCCCAGTTCTGCATCGAGATCTTGTGCAGCTTGTGGGACTGCACCGTGCTCAAGATCGCCCCGACAAACGACAACGCGCCGGAGATCAAGAAACCCACCGGTCCCAGGAACGGAATGATCCGCCCGGTCACCCCCAGCGTGCCCAGCACGCCGCCGGCCGCGCCCACCAGGCTGCTGACACCACCGGCCATCGACAGTGAGCCCGAGGCGATTTTCACCGGGTCTTTCTCGCGCACACCATCACGCAAGGTAAACGCCGCCTGCACCACACTGATCACGCCGCCTGCCACGTCGGTGGCCATGCCGATCACC
>NZ_JACAOM010000202.1:0-365 GCF_013386245.1 Pseudomonas sp. 21615526
AGGACGCTGAAATACTGAGCGCAGTAGCCACTAGATGTGTTTAGCAACCTGGATGATGCGCGTGTTTGGGTGAGGGGCTTTATGACCTGGTACAACACCGAGCATCGTCATAGCCGAATCCGTTTTGTGACACCGGCTCAACGTCACGAGGGAAAAGACCGGGAAATCCTGGCCCGGCGCGATGCAATCTACGGGCAAGCTAGAGAAAAGAGACCGGAGCGTTGGTCTGGTGAGACACGCAACTGGAAGCCAGCCGGAACGGTATATCTGAACCCCGAAAGGGAGCTGACAGTGAGCATCAAGGTCGCGTAGCACGATGGTGGACGCGACAACTACCTTGAAAAACGCCGGTAGGCCGCTGTGCT
>NZ_JACAOM010000203.1:0-5721 GCF_013386245.1 Pseudomonas sp. 21615526
GCCCAACCCCATCCCCGTGAGACTGCTCCCGACAGCCAACCCACCCTCCGGGAGCACCTCGATGACCGACACCCTGATCAAAGTCGACCTCAACCAACCCGTCACCGAAAACGAACAGATCCACAACCGTTGGCACCCGGACATCCCGATGGCTTGCTGGGTCAAACCCGGCGATGACTTCATCCTCGAAACCTACGACTGGACCGCCGGCGCCATCAAGAACAACGACGACGCCAGCGACGTGCGCGACGTCGACCTCTCCACCGTGCATTACCTCTCCGGCCCGGTGGGCGTACACGGCGCCGAACCCGGCGACTTGCTGGTGGTCGACCTGCTCGACATCGGCGCCAAGGCCGACTCCCAGTGGGGCTTCAACGGCTTCTTCTCGCGCCAGAACGGCGGCGGCTTTCTCACCGATCACTTCCCCAGCGCGCAAAAAGCCATCTGGGATTTCAAGGGCATGTTCACCAGCTCCCGGCACATCCCGGGCGTCAATTTTGCGGGCCTGATCCACCCCGGCCTGATCGGCTGCCTGCCCGACCCGGTGATGCTCGCCGACTGGAATCGTCGCGAGCAGGAGCTGATCGACACCAACCCGACCCGCGTCCCACCCCTGGCCAACGCCCCGCTGGCCGCCACCGCGCACATGGGCAAACTCAAGGGCTCGGCCCGTGATGATGCCGCCGCCACCGGTGCCCGCACCGTGCCGCCCCGTGAGCATGGCGGCAACTGCGATATCAAGGATTTGTCCCGCGGCTCGAAGATCTATTTCCCGGTGTACGTCAACGGCGCCGGCCTGTCGGTGGGCGACTTGCACTTCAGCCAGGGAGACGGCGAAATCACCTTTTGCGGCGCCATCGAAATGGCCGGCTGGGTGCACATGAAGGTCGAGCTGATCAAGGGCGGCATGGCCAAATACGGGATCAAGAACCCGGTGTTCAAGCCAAGCCCGATCACCCCGAACTACAAGAACTACCTGATCTTCGAAGGCATCTCCGTCGACGAACAGGGCCAGCAGCACTACCTGGATGTCAATGTCGCTTACCGCCAGGCCTGCCTGAATGCGATCAACTACCTGACCAAGTTCGGCTACTCGCCGGCCCAGGGGTATGCGTTGCTCGGCTCGGCGCCGGTGCAGGGGCATATCAGCGGCGTGGTGGACATCCCCAACGCCTGCGCGACGTTGTGGCTGCCGACTGAAATCTTCGAGTTCGACATCAACCCCAATGCCAGCGGCCCGACCCAATTCCTCGACGGCAGCATCGACCTGCCCATTGCACCGGACCTGTAGCATGCCGACCTATGAATATGCCTGTGAGTCCTGCGGCACCTTCACGATGCTGCGGCCCATGGCCCAGCGTCACGAACCCAGCCAATGCCCGTATTGCGACGGCCCGGGCGGGCAGTTGCTGCTGTCGGCGCCGGCGCTGACCACGCTGTCGGCCAATCAGCGCAAGGCCATAGCCGGTAACGAGCGCAGCGCCCATGCGCCGCAAACCGTCGGCGAATATCAGGCAGCGCGCAAGCACCCGGCGGGCTGCAGTTGCTGTGGCACCAGCAAGCCGGTGGTGCCGAGCAAGGCCAACCCGCTGGGGCTCAAGACCAGGACCGGGCCACGGCCCTGGATGATCAGTCATTGACCGAGGAGATTTGCAATGCGCCATGGCGACATTTCCAGCAGCCCGGACACGGTCGGCGTTGCTGTCGTGAACTACAAGATGCCGCGCCTGCACAGCAAGGCCGAAGTCATCGATAACGCGAAGAAGATTGCCGAGATTATTGTCGGCATGAAGCAGGGTTTGCCCGGCATGGACCTGGTGGTGTTCCCCGAATACAGCACCATGGGGATCATGTACGACCACGACGAGATGATGGCGACCGCCGCGAGTATTCCCGGCGAGGAGACGGCGATTTTCTCCGCGGCCTGCCGCCAGGCCAATACCTGGGGCGTGTTTTCCCTGACCGGTGAACGCCACGAGGAGCACCCGCACAAGGCGCCTTACAACACGCTGGTGCTGATCAATAACCTCGGCGAGATCGTCCAGCGTTATCGCAAGTGCATTCCGTGGTGTCCGATCGAAGGTTGGTATCCCGGCGACCGCACCTACGTGTGCGACGGGCCCAAGGGCATGAAGGTCAGCCTGATCATCTGCGACGACGGCAACTACCCGGAGATCTGGCGTGACTGTGCGATGAAAGGCGCCGAGCTGATCGTGCGCTGCCAGGGCTATATGTACCCGGCCAAGGAGCAGCAGGTGCAGATGTCCAAGAGCATGGCCTGGGCTAATAACTGCTACGTGGCGGTGGCGAATGCGGCGGGGTTCGACGGGGTGTATTCGTACTTCGGGCACTCGGCGATCATCGGCTTCGATGGCCGTACCCTGGGCGAGTGCGGCGAGGAAGAGATGGGCATTCAGTACGCCCAGCTGTCGGTGTCGCAGATCCGCGATGCGCGGGCCAACGACCAGTCGCAGAACCATCTGTTCAAGCTGCTGCACCGTGGCTACACCGGCATGCATGCCTCGGGCGATGGGGACAAGGGCGTGGCGGATTGCCCATTCGAGTTCTATCGCACCTGGGTGCTGGACGCGCAAAAGGCCCAAGAGAATGTCGAGGCATTCACTCGCAGCACCGTCGGTGTCGCCGAATGCCCGGTGGGGCAGTTGCCCCATGGCGGTAAAGAAAAAACGGCGGGTTGAGGCATGCGGTTTACTTTTGAACCGGCCCAGGTCATGGCCTTGCTGCGCAGCCGTATCGTTGGCCAGGACGCAGCCCTGGCCCAAATGGAAGGGTTGCTCAAGGTGGTCAAGGCCGATATCGGTGAGCGTGAGCGGCCGTTGAGCGTCAACCTGTTCATGGGGCCTACCGGGGTCGGCAAGACGGAAATCGTCCGGCTGCTGGCCCAGGCGTTGCACGGGCGTGCCGACGGGTTCTGCCGTATCGACATGCACACCCTGGCCCAGGAGCATTATGCCGCCGCACTCACCGGTGCACCGCCGGGTTATGTCGGCAGCAAGGAGGGCATCAGCCTGTTCAACAGCGAACTGATCCAGGGTAGCTACAGCCGCCCTGGTATCGTGCTGTTCGACGAGTTGGAGAAAGCCAGCCAGGAAGTGGTGCGCAGCCTGCTGGGCATCCTTGAAAACGGCCAGCTGACGCTGGCGGGCGGCGCTCGTACGCTGGACTTTCGCAACAGCCTGATCTTCATGACCAGCAATATCGGCGCCCAGCAGGCGCGTCGGCACCGGCAACGCTTTGCCCCGTTGCGCTGGTGGGCGCGCGGTGAAGCGGGGGTGTTGGAGGACGCCTTGCACCGCCACTTCGAGCCGGAATTTCTCAATCGCATCGATCGTATCCTGATGTTCGAGCCCATCGACCATCAGTGGCTTGAGGCGCTGCTCAAGGTGGAACTCGGCAAACTCAATCAACGCCTGGCGGCGCAGCACCGATCATTGGTGCTGGATGAATCGGCACGTGCCTGGCTGTGCCGCGACCATGACGTACGGTTCGGCGCCCGCGCCTTGGGCCGCCGATTGCGGGTGGAGCTGGAGCCGGCGATTGCCGAATGCGTATTGCGCGACCCGGGTGTGGGCCCCATGGGCGCGACTGTCGACAGTGATCGTTTGGTGGTTTCGCAACAAGCGGCTTGCATCCAATAAATTTCAGACTAATATAACCCGGGTAAAATAAAATAATCCGGGTAAAAGTCATGAGCGCATCACAGTGCACCGCCTTCCTTGGCCACCAACGCGTGGCTGCCGGCTCTTATGCCGACGTCGCCAAAAACCTGAAAAGCCTCGACCTGGCGACGGGCAGCTTGCTGGTGTTTGATGACGCCAGCGGTGTTCAAGTCGACTATCCCTGGCCCGCCGGTTACGCACCGCAGCAACCGACCCTCGCGGTGACGGAGGCCGACGTGCCGGCGTCACCTGCTGTAGGCCGTCCGAAGCTGGGGGTGGTCGCCCGTGAAGTGACCTTGCTGCCGAGGCACTGGGAGTGGCTCGGACAACAACGCGGCGGCGCCTCGGCGGCCTTGCGCCGGTTGGTGGACGAAGCGCGCAACGCCCATGCCGAGCACGATGAGCGGCGCCAGGCGAAGGAGTCCAGCTATCGTTTCATGAGCGCCATCGGCGGCGACCTGCCAGGTTTTGAAGAAGCCTCGCGGGCGTTGTTTGCCCAGGACGGCGCGGAATTTTCCAACAGGATCGCGCACTGGCCGGTGGATGTGAAGTTGTACCTGGCCTGGTTGTCACGCAACGCTTTCCCTGCCTAATTGCATTGAGATCCGAACCTCATGGAAGTCACCCAGCAACGACCGTTGTGGCAGATCTACCTGATCTTTCTGGCACCCATGGTGCTGTCCAATTTCCTCCAGAGCTTTTCCGGCACGCTGAACGGGATCTATGTCGGGCAGATGCTCGGCACCCAGGCGTTGGCGGCGGTGTCGGGGATGTTCCCCATCGTGTTTTTCTTTATCGCCCTGGTGATCGGCCTGGGGGCGGGCGCTTCGGTGCTGATCGGCCAGGCGTGGGGCGCGCAGGAAACCTCGATGGTCAAGTCGATCACCGGCGCCACCCTGACCCTCGGCGCCCTGATCGGGGTGATCGCGGCGGTGCTGGGCAGCGTGTTTGCGCGCCCGGCAATGCAGGCCCTGGGCACACCGGTGGATGTGCTGGATGACGCGGTGGGTTATGCGCAGATGATGATGCTGATCATGCCGCTGTTGCTGGTGTTCATCCTGTTCACCCAACTGCTGCGGGGCGTGAGTGACACGGTGTCGCCCTTATTGGCGCTGATGGTGTCGACCACCGTGGGCCTGGTGCTGACGCCTGCGCTGATCAAGGGCTGGCTGGGCCTGCCGCCGATGGGTATCCAGAGCGCGGTGGTGGCGGGGTTGGTGGGGAATGCCCTGGCGATGACGTTCCTGGTGCTGCGCCTGCGCCATAAAAACCACGTGATGGCGCCGGATCGCCAGTTGATGGCGGCGCTGCGGCTGGATCGGGTGATCCTGGGCAAGGTCCTGCGTATCGGGTTGCCTACGGGGTTGCAGATGGTGGTGCTGTCGTTGTCGGAGCTGGTGATTCTGGCGCTGGTCAACAGCCATGGTTCCCAGGCGACGGCGGCGTATGGGGCGGTGACGCAGATCGTCAACTATGTGCAGTTTCCGGCATTGTCGATTGCGATCACGGCGTCGATTCTGGGGGCGCAGGCGATCGGGGCGGGGCGCCTGGAGCGGATCGGGCCGATCCTGCGTACGGGGATTTTGATCAACCTGTGCCTGACGGGTGGGTTGATAGTGCTGGGGTATGTGTTGTCGCACTGGCTGTTGGGGTTGTTCATTACCGACGTGGATGCGCGGGTCAAGGCCGAGCACCTGCTGCATATCATGCTCTGGAGCATCCTGGTGTTCGGTTTCCAGGCCGTGGTGGGCGGGATCATGCGGGCCAGCGGGGTGGTGCTGGTGCCGGTGGGGATCTCGATCGTTTGCGTGTTGGGGGTGGAGTTGCCGGTGGCGTATCTGCTGAATGCGCGGTTTGGGCTGGAAGGGGTGTGGATGGCGTTTCCGGTGACGTATCTGGCGATGTTGGGGTTGCAGACGGCTTATTACCGGCTGGTTTGGCGGCATAAGCAGATCAAGCGGTTGGTGTGAGGTTTTTTTGGGGGGGCGTGTACATATCCGTTATTTAGGTAACGGCCGCCTATGGTTTCGCTCTTACAGCG
>NZ_JACAOM010000204.1:0-11328 GCF_013386245.1 Pseudomonas sp. 21615526
TTAACGACCTTCGCGAGCAAGCCCGCTCCCACATTTGGATCGTGTCCGCCTTTGATTTTGCTGTTGCTTCACCACACTCAACCCTTTCACTTATTGAGAAACCTCCATGCCGACCTCTTTCACCGAACTGCCAGTGATCCAGGGCCAACCACTGGAAATCCGCCCCAACCGTCACCTGAGCATCACCCATCACGCGGGCACCACCCAACCCGACACGGTAGTGTTCTTCTGCCACGGCGCCGGCGGCAACAAGGACCAGTGGCGCCACCAATGGCAATCCCTGAAAACCCAAGGCTACAGTCTGGTCGCCTGGGACCTGCTCGGCCACGGCGCCAGCGCAAAACCCCGCAACCCCGAGGCTTACGCCTGGCCCGAACTGGTCGCCGACTACCTGGAAATCCTCAGGCGCTACGGCGGCTCCCGCAACCTCATCGTCGCCCACTCCTTCGGCACTGGCCTGACCCTGAGCGCCTTGCTGGCCAAACCCGCGATCTCCATCGAAGCCGTATTGCTGCTGGGCACCCGACTGCACAGCATCAGCCGGAGCGGCGGCCTGATGCGTCTACCCGCATGGCTCCTGGAATGGCTGCGCCCACTGCTGGCCAAAGGTTTCCGCCAGGCGGCATGGAACGCCAAGGCCGACCCCGCACTGGTCGCCTACGAAGAAAAACTCACCGAGCGCAACCCGCTGTACATGTTCAAGGCCCTGATGAAAAACGTCCAATGGCCAGACGCCAATGCACTGCTTACCCTGACCCTGCCCGTGAGTGTGCTGGCCGGCGACACCGACGGCCTGACCCCGGCCAGCGGCGGCGAAGCACTCGCCCGGCATTTGCCCAATGCCGAGTATCAGTTGCTGCCCGAATGCGGCCACCAACTCATGCTGGAAAAACCCGGCGAGGTATTGGCCGCATTTCAACGCCTGTTGTCAGCTCAGCGGGACGGCAGTTTCCAGCGCTCACGGTAGAGGTCGTACTGCGCGGCGGGCAGTTGCACCAGCAGCGGGTTTTCTCGCGGGTCCAGCCAGGCAAACAACGCCTGGATATTCACCGGGTCCATCGCCGTGCAGCCCAATGTTCCCGAACTGACGCTGCGCCAGATATGCAGGAAAATACACGAGCCGCCGTTGGCCAAAGCCGGTGTGTTGTGCTCGACAAAAATCCCCTGGCGGTACAGCTGGTCCTTGCGCAGCATCCGCTCGGAACTGGTCCAGTCCTTGTTCACCGCCGAGCTGTCCACCAGGGTGTTGTAATGGCTGGACTGGCTGTCATCCACGCATTCGCGGGTGGCGGTACTGGCCGCGTAAGGCAAGCGGGTGTCAGCGGTGGGGGCGTAGCCGAAGGCCCCGCCGAGTTTGAAGATGCCGGCCGGGGCCTTGCCATCGCCTTCATGCTTGAGGGGCTGCTGGTCGGGGGTGGGCGTCGTAAGGCCGGTGCCCCACGCCATGCCGTTTTTACCGACCACGATGGCAAAGGGTTCGCCGACTTTCTGAAAGCCTTGCCCGTGCCGCTCATAGCGTTGTGCGGTGCCCTGGAGGGCGTTCCAGCCCGGGGTGGTGACCACGATCAGTTGCCGGCTGGTCTCGGGGATTTGCGCGAGTGCCACGTTTGAAAGCAGCGTCAGCAGCGCCGCGCAGGTTTTGATGAGCGTGTTCAACGGCGTTCAGTCCTTGAAAAGAGGGAAACCTCAAACGCTAGTTTTTGCCCCGGGCTTTATCAAGCTGAAGCTGTGTTGTGATGTTACCGCAGCGGTTCGATAGGGAAGTCCATCGGCTCGGCCCGCACCGGATTGCGGCTGTAGGTGAAGTGCCACCATTCGCCGGCATAACCGGTAAAGCCTTCCTTGGCCATCGCAGCGCTCAACCGTTGGCGATTCTGGCGTGCCGCCTGGCTGATGTGGGGGCTGTTGGTGTGGGCCATTTCGTCGAAGCAATCAAAACCGGTGCCCATGTCCAGGCCGCCATCGGGCAAGCGTCGACCGTAACCGGCGGCGCAATCCACCGCCGCGGTGTCGGCGCTCCAGGCCTGGGCTGGCCGCGCATCGGGACCGGTCAGGGTCACGTCCACTGCCGCGCCCCGGGAGTGGTTGGAAACCTTGGCCACGTAGCCCAGGCGCCAGAAATCCTGCTTGTTCACCCGGGGGTAGAACTCGGCCTTGGCCGGATCCCCCGGCAGGCTGGCGAAGCGGCCCATGTTCGCCACGGCACGGCTGGGACGATAGCAGTCGAAGACCTTCAAGCCGTAACCCTGCCTGGCCAACTCGGCCTGGACCCGTACCAGTGCCTTTGCCGCGTCGGCAGACAGCACGCATTCGGCTGCGTTGTAGCCGTCCAGCGGCGCTCCGGTGAAGTTGTGGGGGCTGGCGTAGCGAATGTCCTGGGCGATGCTCGGGTCGAGGCTGCGCAGGTAAACCATGTTGGCCGGCATCGGCGTGTCTGCCGCTACCGGCGTGGCGAGCACGATCAGGCTCAGGGCGGCAAGGGAAAGGGAAGAGTAGGGCATGGCGGGCCGGGCTCGGACGGTGGCTTAAGCGCGCCACACTAGCAATGCCCGCCCCATGCCGCCAGTGCTACGGCGCGGCGTTGGGCACAAATGCCACGCTGCCACCGTCACGCTTGTGGAACAACCGTTCACCATTGTCCGGCTGGGTAGTGATGACCTGATGATCGTTGCCCAGGTAGGCCAGCGGCGTCGGGTCATCCTTGGTGGACTGCGCGACAATAATTGTGCGCTTGGGATCAAAGGTGCGGCCGCTGGTTTTTTCCAGCCAGCCCATGAACGCCGCACTGTCGCCCTGGCGCGGGAAGTCCTGGGTTTCGGCGACGTAGTAGAACGGCGTCCCGTGATTTTGCAGGTACATCGGTACCTTGTTGTCGACTTCCACCATCACCATCTGCCACGCGTTCCATGGCGCGCTTTTCACTGCTTGCGCTTGAACGTCCTCGGCGAAACGGGTCACGCCGCCATTGCCATTGGTCCACGGATACACCACCCCGAGTACCAGCAGCATCACCCCCGCAGCGATGCCGAACCCACGGTACCAACCCCGGCCGACCGTGCCTTTGCGGGCGATACGCTCACTGACCCACCACGCCGCCAGCAACTGCGCGAACGGCACCAGCGGCAGCACGTAGTAACTGCGCCGGCTGCCACTGGCGGTGAAGAACACAAACAGCAGGCCCAGCCCCCACACCAGCCAGCGGGTGTTGGGCGGGGTGTCGCGCCAATGCCGCACGGCGAGCCACAGGCCCAGCACCCAGCACGGCGCCCAGGGCAAGGTGTAGGCCGGCAGGTAGATCAGGTATGTGTAGATCGGACCCATATGGTCGAACGGGTCGAAGAAGCGCACCACGTTTTCCCGGAACACCAGTTCCAGGCCGCTTGCACCGTAGGTCGGTGCGCCGTAGAGGTGGGACAGCACAAACGGGATCGCGTAGAACGCCCCGGCAATGATCACGGCCAGCACCAGCCGCAGGTTGAGGTGGCGTTTGTAGCGCTGTTCGCTGAGCAAGTGCGGCAACAGCACCAGGCCCGGCAGTACAAAGCCGATCAAACCCTTGAACAGTGATGTCGCCGCCAGTAACAGGAAGAACACCGTGTAGCGCCCCAGCCGCGTATCGTCCGGCCCGCGCCAATACCACCAGACGGCGGCGAGCACGCCGCATACGGTCAGCACGTCCGCCGTGGCCACCCGGGCCCAGAAGAGGAAGTAGAAGGTGGTCGCGAGCATCCAGCCGGCAATCAGGCCGGTGCCTTTGCGGAATAGTTGCTCGCCGATCAGGTACACCAGCCAGATGCTCAGCCACGCCGAGATCACCGATGACAAGCGCAACGACCACGGCCCCAGGCCGCCCATCAGGTTGGCAAACCCGGTGATCAGCCAATACGACGGCAAGGGTTTGTCGTAGTACGGGGTGCCCTTGAGGTACGGGTCGAAGTAGTCGCCGCTTTGCAGCATCTGCAGGGTGATGTTCGCCCAGCGGGTTTCCGGGCCCCACAGGTCGCGGGCGCCCAGGCCCAGCAGCAGGATCAGGGCCGACACGCCCAGGAGCAGCAGCAGGGCGCCGCGTTCGGTTTTCCAGAAGTTCATGGAGCGGTTCCGATGTGGGATGAGTGTTGAATGGGGTCACCCCACATTAGGGCGCCTGTGTTACGGCAATTGCGGGTAGATGATGATCTCCAGGTCACCCTTGTAATAACGCTTGCCCCCCAACGGCAGCTGGCCGGCTTCGCGCATTTCGCTGGTGCTCCTGACCCGCATCAGCACGCCCACCGAACCTTGCTGGCGCGCCTGCTTGAGCCAGGCTTGAACGCTGTCCAGATCCACCTTGCGGTGCATCGAGTCGGCGTATTGCAGGCCGTAGCGTAGTTCGCCTTCAGTGTTGTAGAGCGTCACTTCGGGCCGGCGCAGGCGCCATGCCAGGGCCGACGCCGATTCCAGTTCGTTGCTCAGCAGCGCTTGGGTCTTTTGGAGCTCGTCCAGGTGCTGGAGCACGAACTGGTCAGGCATCTGGTTATCTTCGACCACCGCCGGCATGCCGGCGGGCAACAGCGCCACCAGCAGGCCAATGCCCAACGCCGGCATCGCCCACAGCGCCAATGGGCGGAAGGCTTGAAGCAGGTTGGCGAGCATCCAGCCCATCAGCACGATGAACGTCAGGGACAGGTTGAACATCTCGCTGTGGCTGTTGCCGTACAACGGCCGGTCGATTTGCAGGTAGATCAGCGTCACCATCGCCGCGAGGCCGATGCCCAGGTTGAGCAGGCCATTGACGCGCAGCGCGCGGGTGCGGGCGTTGGCCAGCAGGTCGATCAACGCATGGCCCATCAGCAGCGCCAGCGGCAGCAGGCACGGCATGATGTAGGTCGGCAGCTTGCCGTTGCTCAGGCTGAAAAAGCCCAGGGGCAGCAGCAACCACAGCGCCAGGAAGACGATGGCCGGTTGGCGCTTTTCCTTCCAGGCCTTGCACAGTGTCGCCGGCAGCAGCGCCGCCCACGGCAGGCACGACACCACCATCAGCGGCAGGTAGAACCACCAGGGTCGTGCATGCTGGGCATTGTCGGAGGCAAACCGGCGGATGTGCTCGTGCCAGAAGAAGAAACGCCAGTAGTCCGGTTCCTGCAGGTGGATCGTCAGTGCCCAGGGCAGGCACACCACGGCCGCCACCAGAATCGCCAGCGGCCCGTAGCGCAGCAGTTCCCCCAGGCGACGCTGCCAGAGCATGTAAGGCAGGGCGATCAACACCGGCAGCAACCACGCCAGGAAACCCTTGGTCATGAAACCCATGCCGCAGGCCACACCCAACAACGTCCAGCTGGCGAGGCGAGCACGGGGGGTGGAGCTGTCGAGGGCAAACCACAGCGCCGCCAGGCTCAGGTTGACCCAAAAGGTGAATTGCGGATCCAGGTTGGAGTAACCGGCTTGCCCGGCCACCAGGCCGAAACTCATGTAGAGCAGCGCGCAGGCGAAGCTCTTACGCGGGTCGTTCCACAGCCGGCGGGCGATCAGGTAGGCGAGCACGACGCTCAGGCCGGTGGTCAGGGCGGAAGCGATGCGCACGCCGAACAGGTTTTCACCGAACAACGCCTGGCCCAGTGCAATGAGCCAGTAGCCGGCTGCGGGTTTTTCGAAATAGCGCACGCCCATGAAGTGCGGTGCCACCCAGTTGCCGCTGATGAGCATTTCCTGGCTAATCTGGGCGTAGCGGGTTTCGTCAGGGATCCATAGGCCATGCAGGCCCAGTGGCAGTAGATAGAACATCACGAATGCCAGTAGTAATACGGGCAATGGTTTAAGGCGGGTCATGGCTATTGCACTCTCAAGCGGTATTGACGGTGAATCAGCGCGAGCGCTGGATCAGCCATGCGCGAGGGGTGGAAGGTGGTCGTGGTCTGGTAGAAATGTGGCACAGAACGTTATTCCTTAAACAGTCTGTTAGTGGGGGGGCGAAACTGAATATCCCTGTGCCCCAGTCAAGCTCGTTAAACGTGTGGCGTCCAATAAGTCATCGAAGGTCATCGTCATGTTGTTAACTTGTGAAAAGTTAGTGAGCTAATAAATTTTTGACAAAAATTCAATTAAAACCATAGACGATGCCACGGTCTGGCTGTCTTTTTGCTGAACGAACTTGAATGATTAAATGTTAAGAAGTGTTCTAAAGTTGTTTAAGCACGGCGGCCCAGTCCTTACTGTTCAAAATACCCAGCGCCTTGAACTTGCCATCGGGCAGCAGCTTTACAAACAATGCACTGCCGTATTCAGCATGGGCAGCGTGTGAGTAGCCCAATGCCTCCTCGAAGTCGCTGATGCAGGCGCTGTGGGTGACCACCAGCAGGTTGCGGTCCGCGTGTTTATGCGGGCGCAGTTCCTCGCCGATAGCAGGGCCGCAGATGGCCAGGGGCCCGGGTGACAATTCGGCCTTGCCGAACATGAAAAGCGAGGTCTGCGCGGTACGGGTAGTGGGGCTGCTCAGTACGTCGGTGTTTTCCATGCCCAGGGTCTGGAAGGCCTTGCCCACGGCACTGGCAGACAACGAGCCGAGCGTGGTCAGGCCGTCTGCCGGGCCCAGGCAAGGGTTGTTGGAGCGGTCACAGCGTTCCTCATGGCGGACCAGCACCACCAGGTCTCCGTTACGCCAGGCTTCCAGGGTTCCGGAGGTGAGCAGGCGGTGGCCCACGCCCAGGTCCAGCGGCGATCTTGGCCACCAGATGAACGCCGTTACTGCCAGGCTGATCATCACGATACCTGCCACGCCCAGCCACAGTTTGTTCAGCTGTTTTACAAATGCCCAGCGCGAGCGAGACTTGCTCAGGGTCAGGTCAACCACACTATTCACCATTGGTAACTTCCAGGCGTTAATCCGGTAACTGGCAGCGGCAAGTTAGGCAGGCGCCAAGTGAGTAGCGCTGATGCAGGAATATGCAAAAGCGTGTCACAGGGGCGCTGTCTTTTTGCTGAACATACCGATATAAAAAATTGTTCACTTGCACTAACGGGCGTTTGAAATAACCAGCCTGTTATCTGCCCATGGACGGCAATTTAAAGTGCAGCAGGTGGCGACCGGGTGAAATCGATGTGAAAAATTTGCAGGGGTCATGGGGCGCTCCTTTTTCCCATGGTTGTGACATAAAAATGTGACAACCGTTATTCTCCGGCTTAAGTCCAGAAGCTTGTGGGGAGGGGTGATGCTGCAGGTACAAGGGGTATTCAAGAGTTATGGCACGCCGCAGGGGCCGTTGACCGTGCTGGCGGGTGTCGACCTGTACCTGGGAGCGCGCAGCAGCCTGGCGTTGATGGGTGAGTCGGGCAGTGGCAAAAGCACGCTGCTGCATTTGGTGGCCGGGCTCGACCAGGTCGACCGTGGCAGCATCCAGGTCGGCGATCAGCGCCTGGACCAGATGAGCGAAGCGCAGTTGGCCCACTGGCGGCGCACCGAGATCGGCCTGGTGTTCCAGCAGTTCAACCTGATCGGCAGCCTGCGGGTCGAAGACAACCTGGCTTTCCAGGCGCGCCTGGCCGGGCGCCTCGATCCGGCGTGGCAAGCGCAGCTTGTGGAGCGACTCGGCCTGGGTGACTTGCTCAGGCGTTACCCCGAACAACTGTCCGGCGGCCAGCAGCAACGGGTAGCGGTAGGACGAGCCCTGGCGTCGCGCCCCGGCTTGCTGCTGGCGGACGAACCCACCGGTAACCTCGACGAAGGCACCAGTGACGAAGTGCTGCAACTGCTGCTGGACCTGCTGCGGGACAGCCCCACCAGCTTGCTGATGGTCACCCACAGCCCGCGCATCGCGGCGCGCCTTGACCAGCAGGTGGTGTTGCATCGCGGCCAGGTACTCGCTGCGGACGCCCGCTGACATGCGCGTCTTCCACTGGACACTGCGCGCGCTGCTCAGCCATTGGCGGCGCCACCCTGTGCAATTCTTCAGTGTGCTCACCGGCCTGTGGCTGGCCACCGCGTTGTTGACCGGCGTGCAAGCCCTCAACAGCCAGGCGCGGGACAGCTACGCGCGGGCCAGCCAGCTGATCGGCGGCGAACCCCAGGCCAGCCTCAGTGCGCCGGACGGTGCGAGCTTCCCCCAGGCGCTGTTTGCCGACCTGCACCGCGCCGGGTGGCCGGTGTCGCCGGTGGTGCAGGGCCGCGTGCAGCTCAAGGGCCATGAAGACCAGCGCCTGCAAGTGATGGGCATCGACCCGGTGTCGTTGCCCGGCGGTGGCGCGCTGGCCGGGCAGACCCTGGACCGGGCGCAGATGGTCGCGTTCTTCAACCCGCCGGGACGCACCTGGATCGCGCCGCAGACCTTGCAGTCTCTGGGCCTGAAAGAGGGCGACCAGCCGCTGACAGCCGCCGGGCTCGCGCTGCCGCCGCTGCATGTTCAAGCGGACATGGCCCCCGGCGTCTTACTGACCGATATCGGCTTCGCCCAACCGCTGCTGGACATGCCCCAACGCCTGTCGCGGTTGCTGCTGGACAAGGCCTTTGCCGCCGCGCATCCCGCCCTGCCGCCGGAACTGGGCGCGCAACTGCAGCTCAAGCAGGCCGAGGAAAACAACCTCGCGCGCCTCACTGAAAGCTTCCATCTGAACCTCGATGCGCTGGGCTTTCTGTCCTTTGTGGTGGGCCTGTTTATCGTGCATGCCGCCATCGGCCTGGCGCTGGAGCAGCGGCGCGGCCTGCTGCGAACCTTGCGGGCGTGCGGGGTCAGTGCGCGGATGCTGATCCTCAGCCTGGCGGTGGAACTCGGTGGCCTGGCCGTGCTGGGTGGCCTGGCGGGCGTGGCCAGCGGGTACTTGCTTGCCAGCCTGTTGCTGCCGGATGTAGCCGCCAGCTTGCGCGGCCTGTATGGCGCCGAGTTGCCCGGCCAACTGAGCCTCAGCCCGCAGTGGTGGCTCAGTGGCCTGGGCCTGGGTTTGCTCGGCGCGTTGCTCGCCGGGGCCAGCAGCTTGTGGCGGGCGGCGCGTTTGCCGCTGCTGGCGCTGGCCAATGCCCAGGCCTGGCACCAGGCCCATGGGCGCTGGCTGCGACGCCAGGGCTGGGTGGCGGGTTCGGCCTTACTGGTTGCGCTGTTGGCACTGGTATTTGGCGACAGCCTGGCCAGTGGTTTTGTATTGATGGCGGCCTTGTTGCTGGGCGCTGCGCTGGGCTTGCCGGTGGTGCTCAATGGCGTGCTCAAGGCGGTATTGGGGCGCAGCCGTTCGGTGCTGGGGCAATGGTTTCTCGCCGATTGCCGCCAGCAGTTGCCGGCCCTGAGCCTGGCGCTGATGGCCTTGCTGCTGGCGTTGGCCGCCAATATCGGCGCGGGCTCGATGACCTCGGGCTTTCGCCAGACCTTCAACAACTGGCTGGAACAACGCCTGACCGCCGAGTTGTACCTCAACCCGCAAAATCCGGCCCAGGCCGAGGCGCTGCAAACCTGGCTGGTACAGCAGCCCCTGGTGCAGACAGTGCTGCCGACCTGGCAGGTTGCGGTGCAGTTGCAGGGGTGGCCGGCTGACCTGTTCGGCGTGGTCGACGACCCTACTTATCGCCAGCATTGGCCGCTGCTGGAAGCGGCGGCGAGCCCATGGAACCAGTTGCTGCAGGACGACAGCCTGATGCTCAGTGAGCAAATGGCACGCCGGCTCAAGGTGCGGCTGGGCGATGTGGTCAGCATCCCCACGCCCCAAGGTCCATGGTCGCCGAAGGTCGTGGGGATTTATGCCGACTACGGCAACCCCAAGGGCCACTTGCTGGTGAATTCGCGGCACCTGTTGCAGCACTGGCCGGGATTGTCGCCGGCGCGTTTCAACCTGCGGGTTTTGCCGGGCAACGTGCCGCCGCTGGTGCGTGCAGTACAGGAACGGTTTGCCCTCGAAGACAGCCGCATCGTCGACCAGCAGCAGCTCAAGGGCTGGTCGAGCCAGGTATTCGAACGAACTTTTGCCGCCACCGCCGCCCTTAACAGCCTGACCCTGGGCGTGGCCGGCGTGGCGTTGTTCATCAGCCTGCTGACCCAGAGCCAAAGCCGTCTTGGCCAGTTGGCCCCGCTGTGGGCGCTGGGCGTGACACGACGCCAATTGATGCTGCTCAACCTCGGCCAGACCTGGCTGCTGGCGGTGCTGACCCTGGTGCTGGCGTTGCCGCTGGGCTTGCTGCTGGCGTGGTGCCTGGACGTGGTGATCAACGTCCAGGCCTTCGGCTGGCGCCTGCCGTTGCAGGTGTTCCCGGGGCAACTGGCGCAACTGCTGGGCCTGGCGATGCTGGCCACCTTGCTGGCTTCGGCCTGGCCGTTGTGGCAGCTGTACCGCAGTCGCCCGGCGGATTTGCTGAGGACCTTTGCCAATGAAGATTAAGTGCCTGCTATGGGCGACGTTCCTGCTGCTGGGCGCCTGCGACAAACCACCTGCACCTGAAGAAAGCTTCGCCGGACTGGGCAGCCAGGCCGCGGACTTTGCCCAGGTGGTGCCCGGCAAGGTCTTCAGCTTTCCCCAGGACCATGGCCCCCATGACGGCTATCGCATCGAATGGTGGTACCTCACCGCCAACCTCAAGGATGCCGAGGGCAATGCCTACGGCGTGCAATGGACGCTGTTTCGCAACGCACTCAAGGCCGGCCCGACACAACCCGGCTGGCACGACTCGACGATCTGGCTCGGCCACGCCGCCGTCACCTCGGCCACCCGCCATTACGCCAGCGAACGCTACGCCCGCGGCGGCGTGGGGCAGGCAGGGGCCCAGGCGGTGCCGTTCAATGCCTGGATCGATGACTGGAATTTCGCCACCCGCCCCGGTGCAGCCAGCCCCCTGGCGGACATGCAACTCAAGGCTGCAGGCGAGCATTTCAACTACGACCTGCACCTGACCTCCAGCCGCCCGCTGGTGCTCCAGGGGGATAACGGCTACAGCCGCAAGTCCGACCAGGGCCAGGCGTCGTACTACTACAGCCAGCCTTTTTTCCAGGCAGATGGCCGCGTGACCATCGATGGAAAATCTTACCAAGTCACCGGCAACGCCTGGCTCGATCGCGAATGGAGCAGCCAGCCCCTGACCGCCAGCCAGACTGGCTGGGACTGGTTCTCCCTGCACCTGGACAGTGGCGAGCAATTGATGCTGTTTCGGGTGCGGCAGAAAGACGGACCGTCCTACCTGACCGGCACCTGGATCGACAAAGAGGGCCACACACAGACCCTGCACAACCAGGATATTCAACTGACGCCGCTGGGCACGACTGCCATTGATGGGCGCAGCATTCCCACCCAGTGGTCATTGAAGATCCCGGGCAAACATCTGGATATCACCACGGAAGCGGTCAACCCAAAGGCCTGGATGAACCTGAGCATTCCTTACTGGGA
>NZ_JACAOM010000205.1:0-622 GCF_013386245.1 Pseudomonas sp. 21615526
CGCCGGTGCGCAGCCCCACCCGCCACAAAGGCCAGGCGCACCGGCGTCTGTATGGCGGCGGCAGCGGGCAAATGATTGCCAAGGCGGTGGGTGTGGCACAGGGCGTGCGGCCCAGGGTGCTGGATGCTACCGCTGGGTTGGGAAAGGATGCATTTGTGTTGGCCAGCCTGGGTTGCGAGATGAGCCTGATTGAACGCCAGCCGTTGATTGGGGCGTTGCTGGAAGATGGCTTGGCGCGAGGTGCAGAGGATTTTGAGGTGGCGCCGATTGTGGCGCGGATGAGGTTGCTCAAGGGCAACTCCATTGAGGTGATGCGCGATTGGGAGGGGGAGCCGCCTCAGGTGATTTATCTGGATCCGATGTTTCCGCATCGGGAGAAGACGGCGTTGGTGAAGAAGGAGATGAGGTTGTTTCGGCCGCTGGTGGGGGATGATCCGGATGCGCCGGCGTTGTTGGCGGCGGCGTTGGCTTTGGCCAGTCATCGGGTGGTGGTCAAGCGGCCGCGTAAGGCGCCTTGTATTGAGGGGGTGAAGCCGAGTCATGCGTTGGATGGGAAATCCAGTCGGTATGACATTTATCCTAAGAAGGCGCTGAAGTCCTGAGGGTTGAGTACATATCCGTT
>NZ_JACAOM010000206.1:0-876 GCF_013386245.1 Pseudomonas sp. 21615526
ACCAAGCGTAAATACCAAACCCACAACGTCAAAGTTTGTAATCAGTATCCGTACGCTCCAATTGCCGAATCAACGCATTCCAGTGCCGCGCCACCCCCGGCCCATCCCCGCTCTTGAACACTTCTGCCTGCTTCTCCACCTTGGCCACCACCTCCGCCGGCGGAAAGATCAACTCGGCATTCCCCCCCGCCTGCGCCGCAATCTGGATATTGCACGCCCGCTCCAGCCCCTGCAGCTGCTGGAACGCATGCTCCACACTCACCCCCGCCGTCAGCAATCCATGGTTGCGCAAGATCATCACACTCTTGTCCCCCAGGTCCGCCACCAACCGCTCACGCTCATCCAGGTCAAGGGCCACACCTTCATACCCGTGGTACGCAACGCGCCCGGAAAACCCGATGGAATGCTGGGAGATCGGCAACAACCCGTCCTTCTGCGCCGACACCGCAATACCGTCCCGCGTATGCGTATGCAGCACGGCCTGCAAATCGTGGCGAGCCCCATGGATCGCGCTGTGGATCACATAGCCCGCATAGTTGATCCCCAGGCCCGTAGGGTCATCGACAATCGTGCCGTCGATATCCACCTTGACCAGATTCGAAGCGCTGATCTCATCGAACAACAGCCCGTAGGCATTGATCAGGAAATGCTCCTCAGGCCCCGGCACCCGGGCGGAGAAGTGCGTGTAGATGTGGTCGGTCCACTTGTACAACGCCGCCAGCCGATAGGCCGCCGCAAGTTTAACGCGCACCTCCCACTCTTCCGGGGTAACCCGCTGGCGGACGTTGTTCGAGACACTGGAGATCGAGGTGACGCTGCTCATGGCAAAACTTCCTGGATGGCCTTAAGGACTTCCAGGCAAGCCTAGGGGATGAC
>NZ_JACAOM010000207.1:0-261 GCF_013386245.1 Pseudomonas sp. 21615526
AACTGGCTGGGCACCGATGACCAATCCCGCGACGTGCTGGCGCGGGTGATCTTCGGCGCCCGGGTGTCGATCCTGTTTGCCCTGGCTCTCACCGCCATCAGCGCCGCCATCGGCATCGCGGCCGGTGCGTTGCAGGGATATTACGGCGGCTGGGTCGACTTGCTCGGGCAACGAATATTGGAAGTGTGGTCCGGGCTGCCGGTGCTGTATCTGTTGATCATCCTGTCAGGGTTTGTCGAACCGAATTTCTGGTGGCTGCTG
>NZ_JACAOM010000207.1:337-5255 GCF_013386245.1 Pseudomonas sp. 21615526
TCATGGCGCTGTTTTCCTGGCTGGCCCTGGTGGACGTGGTGCGCGCCGAGTTCCTGCGGGGGCGCAACCTGGAGTACGTCAAGGCCGCGCGGGCGTTGGGCCTGGGGGACGGCAAGATCATCCGCCGGCATATCCTGCCGAACGCGATGACCGCTACCCTGAGCTACCTGCCGTTCATTTTGACCGGGGCGATTTCTACCCTGAGCGCCCTGGATTTCCTCGGTTTCGGCATGCCCGCCGGCAGCGCGTCATTGGGTGAGCTGATCGCCCAGGGCAAGCAGAACCTGCAAGCACCATGGCTGGGGCTGACCGCGTTTTTCACCCTGGCGCTGATCCTGTCGTTGCTGGTGTTTATCGGCGAGGCGTTGCGTGACGCCTTCGACCCACGCTCATGAAGGCCGTTGAGATGACTGAAAACCTGATCGAGATTCGCGACCTGAGTGTCGCCTTCAACGGCCAGACCGTGGTGCGCAAGCTGTGCCTGGACGTGCGCCCCGGCGAGTGCCTGGCGCTGGTGGGCGAGTCGGGTTCGGGCAAATCGGTGACCGCCCATTCGATCCTGCAACTGCTGCCCGAAGCCGGCACCGAAACCACCGGCTCGGTGCGCTATCGCGGCCAGGAACTGCTCGGCGCCTCGCCCGCCACCCTGCAAAAACTGCGGGGCAACCGGATTGCGATGATCTTCCAGGAGCCGATGACGTCCCTGAATCCGCTGCACAGCATCGAGAAGCAGATCGGCGAAACCCTGCTGTTGCACAAGGGCCTGGGCGGCAAACAGGCCCAGGCGCGGATCCTTGAATTGCTCGAACTGGTGGGCATCCAGAAGCCCCGGGAACGCCTCAAGGCCTACCCCCACCAACTCTCCGGCGGCCAGCGCCAGCGGGTGATGATCGCCATGGCCCTGGCCTGTGAACCGGAACTGCTGATTGCCGATGAGCCGACGACTGCACTGGATGTGACGGTGCAGCGCAAGATCCTGCTGCTGCTCAAGTCCCTGCAACAACGCCTGGGCATGTCGCTGCTGCTGATCAGCCACGACCTCAACCTGGTGCGCAGCATTGCCCAGCGGGTGTGCGTGATGAAGGCCGGGGAAATTGTCGAACAGGCGGATTGCGAAACCCTGTTCTGCGCCCCGCAGCACCCTTACAGCCGCCTGCTGCTGGATGCTGAACCGGCAGGCATCGTCTTGAATCACGAGGCGCGGGAGACGGTGTTGCAGGTGGATAACCTGAGTGTGCAGTTCCCGCTGGGCGGCGGACTGTTCCGGCGCAAGCAATACCTGCAAGCGGTGGATGGCATCAGCCTGGAGGTACAGCGCGGCAAGACACTGGGGATTGTCGGCGAGTCCGGCTCGGGCAAATCCACCCTGGGCCAGGCGATTCTGCGGCTGCTGGATTCCAGCGGCGCGATTCGCTTCCAGGGCGAGGCCCTCGACGGCCTGACGCAAAAGCAGATGCAACCGTGGCGCAAGCAGATGCAGGTGGTGTTCCAGGACCCGTTCGGCAGCCTCAGCCCGCGGATGTCGGTGGCGCAGATCATCAGCGAAGGCCTGGAAGTGCATGCGCCGTGCAGCCTCAAGGACCGCGAAGCCCAAGTGATCCGCGTGCTGGAAGACGTGGGCCTGGACCCTGCCAGCCGCCATCGCTACCCCCATGAATTCTCCGGCGGCCAGCGCCAGCGCATCGCCATCGCCCGTGCGCTGGTGCTCAAGCCGGCGCTGATCCTGCTGGACGAACCCACTTCTGCACTGGACCGTACCGTGCAGAAACAGGTGGTCGCCCTGTTGCTTGAGTTGCAGGAAAAGTACGGCCTGACGTACCTGTTTATCAGCCATGACCTGGCAGTGGTGCGGGCCCTGGCCCACGACATGATCGTGATCAAGGACGGTAAGGTGGTGGAACGCGGGCCCAGCGATGAAGTGTTTGCCGCGCCTCAACACCCTTACACCCGGGAACTCCTCGCGGCGGCGCACCCATGAGCACCACTGGCAGCCTCAAGGATTACCAATACGTTCGCGGCCTGGCGATCCAGTCGCTGTTCGAGATCATCGAGCAGTCCAGCGAAGGCACGGTGATTGTCGACGGTGACGCGAACATCGTCTGGATGAACGAGCGCTACGCGAAGCGCTTCGGCCTGAAAAGCGCCGACGAAGCCATCGGGCAACCCTGCGAGCAGGTGATTTCCAACAGCCTGTTGCGCCAGGTGGTGCGTAACGACCAGCCGATATTGCTGGATATCCAGGACACGCCCAAAGGCCCGCTGGTGGTGATGCGCCTGCCGATCCATGACGACGCCGGTAAGGTGATCGGTGCGATCGGGTTTGCGCTGTTTGATGAGCTGCGCAACCTGTCGCCGCTGATCGAGCGCTACCTGAGCATGCAGCAGGAACTGGCTTCCACTCGGTCGCTGCTGAGGTCGCGGCAGAGCAAGTACAACTTCGCGCACTTTATCGGCACCAGCGCGGCCAGCCTGGAAGTCAAACGCCGGGCGCGGCGCAGTGCCAGCGCGGACTCGCCGGTGTTGTTGCTGGGGGAAACCGGGACCGGCAAGGAGTTGCTGGCCCAGGCGATTCACGGTGCATCGCCTCGGGCGCACAAAGCCTTTGTGAGCATCAACAGCGCGGCGATTCCCCATGATTTGCTGGAAGCCGAATTCTTCGGCACGGCACCGGGCGCGTTTACCGGTGCCGACCGCAAGGGCCGACCCGGCAAGTTGCAGATTGCCCAGGGCGGCACGCTGTTTCTGGATGAGATCGGCGACATGCCGCTACCACTGCAAAGCAAATTGCTGCGGGTGTTGCAGGAGAAAGAGTTCGAGCCGGTGGGCTCCAACGAGATGATCCACAGTGATGTGCGGGTGATTGCGGCCACGTCCATGGACCTGGAAGCGGCAATCAAGCGCGGCGAGTTTCGGGCGGACCTGTATTACCGGCTGAATGTGCTGCCGATCCAGGTGCCGCCGTTGCGCGCGCGGCTGGATGATTTGCCGGCGTTGAGCGAGGCGATTCTGGAGGAGTTGCGCAGCCAGCATGAGCTGGACCGCGAGGCCTTGGCGTTATTGGCGCAGCATGCGTGGCCGGGGAATATCCGCGAGCTGCGCAATGTGCTGGAGCGGGCGGCACTGTTGAGTGATGACCTGGTGCTGGATGCCAGTGAAATTCGCGCAGCAATTGGTACATTCAGCCCGGTTGAGCAGAGTTCGGTAGAGACCGTTGAGGGCGAGAGTTTCAGCGCGGCCCGGGAGCGGTTTGATCGGCAGGTGATTGGGGCGGCGTTGAAGCACTGTGAGGGGAATGTGGTGGAGGCGGCGAAGCGGCTGGGGCTGGGTCGGTCGACCTTGTATAAGAAAATGGTTGCCCTGGGCATCGCCTAGTCTCCAAAAAGAGACACAATTCCAAATACAGAGAAAATCCAATGTGGGAGCGGGCTTGCTCGCGAATGCGGTGTGTCAGTGCCTGAATTACTGCCTGATACACCGCATTCGCGAGCAAGCCCGCTCCCACATTTGATCTCCAACAGTCTCAAATTCGGGACAAAACTTGAGAACACTCTCACAGATCAAGAATTTCTTTATATATTTCAACAGGTTAATAACTTGGCACACATCTCGCTAAAGCCCCTCCCCACCGCCTCACCCCCACAAAAATAACAATCAGATGGAGACACACCATGAGTGTGATCATTGCCCTCGCCGCTCTGGCGCTGCTGATGCTGGCCGCCTACCGTGGCTACAGCGTCATCCTGTTCGCCCCCATCGCCGCCCTCGGCGCCGTGCTGCTCACCGACCCTTCCGCCGTCGCTCCCGCGTTCACCGGGGTGTTCATGGAGAAAATGGTCGGCTTCCTCAAGCTGTATTTCCCGGTATTCCTGCTCGGCGCGGTGTTCGGCAAGCTGATTGAAATCTCTGGCTTCTCGCGCTCCATCGTCGCCGCTGCGATCCAGGTGCTCGGCACCCGCCAGGCGATGCTGGTGATCGTGCTGGTGTGCGCCCTGCTGACCTACGGCGGCGTGTCGCTGTTCGTGGTGGTGTTCGCGGTGTACCCGTTTGCCGCCGAGATGTTCCGCCAGAGCAATATCCCCAAGCGCCTGCTGCCGGCGACCATCGCCCTAGGCGCGTTCTCGTTCACCATGGACGCCCTGCCCGGCACGCCGCAGATCCAGAACATCATCCCCAGCACCTTCTTCAACACCACCGCCTGGGCCGCGCCGTGGCTGGGGCTGATCGGCACGATCTTCGTGTTCTGCGCCGGCATGCTGTACCTGGCCCGCCAGCGCAACAAGGCCCAGCGCGCCGGTGAAGGCTATGGGACCGAGCTGCGCAACGAGCCGGAAACCGCCGAAGACATCAAGCTGCCCAACCCTTGGATCGCGCTGTCGCCGCTGCTGCTGGTGGGCATCATGAACCTGCTGTTCACCCACTGGATTCCGCTGTGGTACGGCAAGACCCACACCCTCAGCCTGCCGGGCATGAGCGCGCCGGTGCAGACCGAAGTCGCCAAGCTCACGGCAATCTGGGCGGTGCAGGCGGCGTTGCTGGTGGGGATTATCGTGGTGCTGGTGTTCGGCTTCTCGGCGATTCGCAGCAAGCTCGCCGAGGGCAGCAAGAGTGCCGTCAGCGGCGCGCTGCTGGCGGCGATGAACACCGCTTCGGAATACGGTTTTGGTGCGGTGATCGCCTCGCTGCCGGGCTTCCTGGTGCTGGCGGACTGGCTCAAGGGCATTCCCAACCCACTGGTCAACGAAGCGATTACCGTGACCCTGCTGGCCGGCATCACCGGTTCCGCCTCGGGCGGCATGAGCATCGCGCTGGCGGCCATGTCGGAGAGCTTTATTTCAGCGGCCCATGCGGCCAATATCCCCCTTGAAGTACTGCACCGGGTCGCGGCCATGGCCAGCGGCGGCATGGACACCCTGCCCCA
>NZ_JACAOM010000208.1:0-4109 GCF_013386245.1 Pseudomonas sp. 21615526
AATTTGTTAACTATGGATGGATAAAAAATGAAATCTAAAAAAGCCTTTGTACTGGGCGCGGCCATGATGGCTGCCAGCTTCGTTTCGGCCTTTGCCCTGGCCGAGCAATACCCGTCGCAGAACAGCGTGCACCTGAGCGAAAAAAGCCTGGATGCAGCGATCAAGAGTGCCCTGAAATCCGGTGGCAAGGTGCAGGCCTCCGCGTCCTCGGCGCAGGTGCTGGATAAGCTCAAGGCTGCACAAAAAACCAAGACTGTCGGTGTGCAAAAGAAGGCTGCCAGCGTCGCGAAGCCTTCTGAAAGTGTGCAGATTTCGCCGGTGGGCCGGCTGGTAAAACCGGCCAAGGCGCCTGCTGCCCAGGCCGCCTTTGTACCGCTGTGCGACAGCCTCGATATTAACGTCGGCTACAGCTATGACGGTTTGCAGAGCGGCGAATCAAAGTGCTTCCACTTTAATGTGCCCGCCAAGGCCAAGGTGCAGATCTACCTCGCGGGTCAGCAGCCGGGGACCGAAATGGCCCTGACGCTGTTCCAGGACGACGGGCAGAACAACCTGACGGCACTGATCACTTCTGATAACCCGGGCAACAGCGACGAAGTCATCAGCGGCATGCTTGAAGCCGGGGACTACTACTGGTTCCTGGAAGCCAAGGTTGCCGACGGCTCAGCCTTCGACTTCGGCGCGATCGTCAACACCGCGATTGACGCCTACGAGCCCAACGACACCCCGGAAACGGCGTTCGCCTTGCCGGACCGCTTGAATTACCTGACGGGCAATCTCGACAGCCCGGATGACGTTGACTACTTCGATTTCGCCGCCGTACGCGGGCAGGGGGTCAGCCTGTTCCTCGATGATGACGACAAGGGCGTGCGCAATCAGTGGATCTTCGAGTACTTCAACGGCAGCGCCTGGGTCAACATTCCAGGTGGCTCGACGGCGACCTTCCCGAGCCGGGCGCCGGGCTTTGTCTACAAGGCGCGCGTGCGGGCCAACCCCGCTGAGGCGTGGGATGCCAAGTCCGAGTACAAGCTGACGTTCGGTTCGAGTCCGCACCTGGCGGACTTCGATGCGAAGGGCGGAACGGTGACCCGAATCCCGGCGGGCATCGCACCTCTGGCGACCCAGGCCGGTCGTCTCATGACCTGGAGAACCGAATGGAAAGACAGCACGGGTGCCCCGTTGGAGGGGGTCACTTCACAGCTCAAGGTCGACAAGCGTTTTGTTTCGGGTCCGGACTTCAACTGGACGATATTCTCGGCTGCCACCGACAGTGCCGGCAAAACATCGGGAAGCGCAGAGTTGGGCGGTTGTGTGGGTGATTACCGTGCCCAGTACTACGACAGCAGCACGGGCGTGAAGTACCTCTGGGACACCTGGTACAACGTTGGCGGCTGGCGCATCGACCTCAAGGAATTGCCGAATGTCGGTGTCGGTGGCGATAACGTTCCCTACGTGAGCCTGGGGCATATCTGCAGCCAGGACATCATTGGCCGATAACCGGCGCATAAGAGCCCTCTGAAATGTAGACGCCCCACTTAGGTGGGGCGTTTTTTATTGGCCTTTTTTGGGTTCGCGCGCTTGTGGTTCCCAATGCAGGGTGCCGAACAGGTAGTCCATCAGCGGCAGGACGATGTTGAAGTTGCGTCCCTGCATCAGTTCGCGCCGGTGATGCAGGGCGTGCAGGTGGTGCATCTGGCGGATCCACGGCAGGCGGGCCACGGGGTGGTCGGGGGGCAGGTGTTCGCAGGCGTGGAAAAACTCGTAGAGCAGGTAGCCGAGGATCATGCAGCCGGCGAACAGGCCGGCGACGTTGGGGTTGAGGTGTTTGAGCAGCCACCAGGCGGGGAGGGTGATGACCAGGCTGTGGACCAGGATGAGCCAGGCGGGGAACAGGATGACACGCCAGTCTCGCGGGCTGTCGTAGGTCATGTGGGCGGGGGTGAAGAAGCTGTGGTGGTCGCCGGTGTGGCGGGCGTAGAACAGGCGGGCGAAGGTGTGTTTGTGATGGCCCAGGTGACGGTGGACGAGATAGATACACAGATTGAAGAAAATCAGGGTGAGGGGGATGGCCAGCCATTCCAATAGCTGGATTTGCCGGGTGGTGGACCAGAACAGGCTGATGCAGAGCAGGCCGTAGCCGAAAACGAAACCAGCGTGGAGCCACGGGTTGTAGCAGGGGTGGATGCTGGCGCGGTAGGTGGAGCGGAAAGCCTCGGTGGGGTGAGTCATTGGGAGCGCTCGGTGTCGTTTTTGTTGGGGATGAGCGTAGTCGGGATTGGCGCATCTATCTTGCCTCCATAAAAATACTGTACATGCATACAGTTATGTCCTACATTCCATCCCAGGTGACCGGATGTCGCCGATCACCTGAGCTTCAATTTTTTAACTATGGATGGATAAAAAATGAAATCGAAAAAAGCGTTCATGCTCGGAGCCGCCATCGCGGCGTCCTGCTTCGTTTCGGCCTGCGCCCTGGCCGAACAATCTCCTGCACACTTGACGCCGCAACCGTTGCAGCAAGCCGTGCAACAAGCCCTCAAGAGTGGCGGCATCGTCACGGCGCAGAAGGCGTCGGCTGCCTTCCTGGACAAAATCAAAACCTCGCAGCAGCTGAAAAAGCCGGTGCAGGCTGCCAAGGCCTTGAGCGGGGTTGTGGTCGCCGAGCCTGTACAGGCAGATAGCGCCAAGGTGGATGCCCAGGCCGTGGCGGCCCAGGCGTTCACGCCGCTGTGCCAGACCCTCGGTATCAACCAGATGTATAACCTGGACGGTGTGCAAACCGGCAACGACGTCTGCTACCACTTCAACGTGCCCCAAAAGGCACGGGCGACAGTGATGCTGGTAGGGCAGAGTGCTGCCACCAACATGTCCCTGACCCTGTTCCAGGACGACGGCCAGAACAACATCACTTCTCTCGGCACGTCGGATAACCCGGGCAATGCCAACGAGGTGTTGGCTGGCGTACTGCCACCTGGCGACTACTACTGGTTCATGCATGCCAATTCGGCTGACGGTTCGCCGTTCAGTTTCGGCGTGGATATCAACATGACGATTGACGATTTCGAGCCTAACGACAGTTTCGAAACGGCTTATCAACTGCCGGATACCCTGAACTACGTCACGGGTAACTCCGACACGGCGACCGATGAAGACTACTTCTCCTTCAAGGCCCTGCGCGGGCAGAAGGTCAGTGCCTATTTCGACGGTGTGAACGAGAGCGATCGGGGCCAATGGATTTCCGAGTATTTTGACGGCGTCAAATGGATCCCGATCAGCCCCAAGGCGAAAATCACCTGGCCAACGCCATCGGTTAATGGCGTGGTGAACGTACGGGTGCGGCCTAACCCGGCCGCAACCTGGAAGGCTACGGCGCGCTACAAGCTGTCGCTGGGCTCCACACCCGAGGTGTTGAGCCACAGTGTGCAAGGTGACAACGTGGTGCGGATCCCGGCTTCGGCCAATGACTACGACCCGTTCATGACCACCCAGGCGGCACGTGACTTGAGCTGGGCCGTGACCTGGGCCGACAGCACCGGTAAACGCCTGCAGGGACTGACCCCGTATCTGCAACTCGACAAGCACGTCAACCGCAATACCTACCTGCCGGTGTACATCCCTTACTACGGTTCGGTAACCGGCGTGTCGGGCGCGGCATCCGGTACGGTCAACCTGGGCAACTGCGCGGGTGAGGCGACTGTCAGGTATGTGTCCTACGACTCGGGTTACAAAAATACCTGGGAGACCAAATACAACTTCGCCGTCTGGCGCCTGCGCATCGAGGAGTACCCGGATGTCGGCGTGGGTGGCGACGCTACCCCGGTGAGCATGGCTCATATCTGCAGCCAGCGCGTGATCTCCAGTGAACGGTGATCAACCCTCCGCTTGATCCGTAACCCCGGCGCCAACTCTTCGGGTTGGCGCCCCCAGCAACCCTTCAAACTGCGCCTGAACCCGCCCTTCGTCGCAATGCGCCACATTAAACCGCATGAAATCCCGCAACCCCGGCTCATACCCGAACAACGCCCCCGGCGCCAACACCATCCCGCGTTTCAACCCGGCTTCAGCCAGCCGCTCACCATTTACCCCCGCCGGCAACCGCGCCCAGATAA
>NZ_JACAOM010000022.1:0-1550 GCF_013386245.1 Pseudomonas sp. 21615526
TTTTGATCTTGATCTTAGGCGCCCCGGTTAAACCACGCTGGCCGAAGCGAGGTGCCGAGTGGTGGGGCAAAAGCGGAACCAATACAAGCCATCACCTAAATAACGGATATCCCCCCAATCCGCGCCCGCGCCCGCAGCGCCTCCCCAGGCAACCCCAAAGCCTCATACACCACCACCAAAGCTCGGTTCGTCGGCACATCCAGCCCGTCATACCGCCGGCGCAATTCCAGCGTCTGCTGCGCCCCAAGCCAATCCCCAACCCGCAACCGTGCGTCCAGCTCCACCTGCGCAAACAAATCCCGCTGCGCATGACTCCCGCCAATCTCATTCAGCCGCGGCAACGCTATCCCCAGCTGTTCCAACGCCCGCCGGGCATCCCCCCGGGCATGCGCCAACAACCCCTCAGCCAACGGCAACGTCACTTCCCGCCAAACCGGCCGCGCTTCCACACTGTGCCTGCGCAAAGCCGCCAACAACTGATCCGCCTCAGGCTTGCCCGCCCGGGCCAACCCATACAAATACTGCACACTCAAAAACGGCTGTACCGCATCCCCAACCCGACGCTGCAGGTAGGGCGCCAACGCCTGCCACCGCTCACCCACATCAATCCCGGCCAGCTCCAGCCGCGCCAGCAATGACACCGCGCCCACCTGATCCTGGGAGTACTCCGGCAAGATCCCCCACACATGCCGGTCATAAATCTCCAGCACCCG
This sequence comes from Pseudomonas sp. 21615526, assembly GCF_013386245.1. Classification (NCBI taxonomy): domain Bacteria; kingdom Pseudomonadati; phylum Pseudomonadota; class Gammaproteobacteria; order Pseudomonadales; family Pseudomonadaceae; genus Pseudomonas; species Pseudomonas sp. 21615526. The sequence continues at coordinate 714 of NZ_JACAOM010000022.1, forward strand.
CTGATCCTCCCCGCGCCCCAGATAAAACAACGCGAGATGCCACCAGTTATGGGTGTACATGAACGAGTTAAGCCCGTCCCAGTGCTGCTTCACGCCCTCCAGAAACCCGATGCCTTCCTCGATACGCCCCTGGGTCAGCATCACATGGGCCAATGCGTGATGGGCCCATGGCTCGGACGCCTGCAACCGCAACGCCTCAAGCGCACTGGCCTCGGCTTCCTCCAGCAAATGACACTGCTCATACGCAAACGCCAGTAGCCCGTGACTGTGGGCGATATCCGGCGCGCCGGCGGTGGCTTTCAAACCGATCCGCAGCAGCGCCGGCCAGTTGCCCCGGTTGAATTCCAGGTACTGGTTGAGCTTGGCCGCAAGCAGGTCCCGCGGATAAAGATCCAGCAGATGCTCGCTGAGGCGCAGCACTTCATCCAGCTCGTCGTTGATCCAGGCTTGCAGCACTTGCAGATACACGAGCGCCCGTGGATGCCGGGAATTCACCGCCGCCGCCCGCTGACGGTACTTCTCGGCCAGCACAGGGCCCTCGGGCGACTCGATAAACATCAGCAGCAGGCCGGCAAATCCGTTGGCCAATGCTGAGTCGGGGTCGGCATCGGCGACCGCGAGGATGCCCTCGGCACGGGGCTGATAGCCGAGAAAACCGCCGACGAAATCATCCAGGCCCTGACGGGTGGCGGGGTTGAGGGTGTCGATGGGGTTGCCCAGGTAATCCAGTGACATGTGCTTCAAACTCATGGGTTCAGATAGCGGTTAGAAGGGCAAACCTTGTGCCAGTGATGGGGCCCTCAAACTTCAAACCTTACCGTACCAGCTGCCGAGCCT
>NZ_JACAOM010000209.1:0-1246 GCF_013386245.1 Pseudomonas sp. 21615526
GCAAGCTCCCTCGCCACAGTTTGTTTATCAGCCATAGGGGCTTCGCCAGCCATCCGCACTTGTGTGAGGAGCAACTCATGTATTCACGTCGACAGATCCTGCTCGCCGGCGGCGGCCTCGGCCTCGCGGTAATCGCCGGTGGCCTGCTGCAAAAAATCAACGCCGGTCCCGCCCTGATCGCCGAAGCCGAAGCCGCCGAACATTTCGAAGTCAGCCACACCGACGCCGAATGGCGCACCCTGCTGACCGCCGAGCAGTACGCGATCCTGCGGGAGGAGGGCACCGAACGCCCCTACAGCAGCGCCCTCAACAGCGAACACCGCAACGGCACCTTCGCCTGCGCCGGTTGCGCGTTGCCCCTGTACGCCTCAGCCACCAAATTCGAAAGCCACACCGGCTGGCCCAGCTTCTGGCAACCCCTGGAAAACGCCGTGGCCAGCCACGTCGACACCTCCTTCGGCGTGGTACGCAAGGAAATCCACTGCCGCCGCTGCGGCGGTCATCAGGGCCACGTGTTCGATGACGGCCCGGCACCCACCGGCCTGCGCTACTGCATGAACGGCGCAGCCATGACGTTCACCGCGACTTAATTCAATGTCTTCCTATAAGGGTCTACCCCATGTGGCTTTTGGTTCTCGCATATCTGGGCGGCGTGCTGACGATTGTCAGTCCCTGCATCCTGCCGGTTCTGCCTTTTGTCTTCGCTCGCACCGGGCAGCCGTTTTTGCGCAGTGGCTTGCCGCTGCTGCTGGGGATGGCGATGACCTTCGCCCTGGTCGCCTCGCTCGCGGCGGTGGGCGGCGGTTGGGTGGTGCAAGTCAATCAGTACGGTCGCTGGCTCGCGTTGCTGTTTGTTGCGCTATTCGGGCTGACGCTGCTGCTGCCAAGCCTGTCCGAGCGCCTGACCCGGCCGCTGGTGGCCGCGGGCAGTCGCCTGTCGGAAGCCGCCGGGGCCGATTCGCGGCCGCGTCCGGGCGCATCGTTCCTGATCGGCGTGGCCACCGGGCTGCTGTGGGCGCCGTGCGCCGGGCCCATCCTCGGGCTGGTGCTGACGGGCGCCGCGCTGCAGGGCGCCAGTATCGGCACTACCTTGCTCTTGCTGGCCTACGCGGCAGGGGCTGCCACCTCCCTGGCCTTGGCGCTACTGGTCGGCGGTAAAGTCTTCGGTTTCATGAAGCGTTCGCTGGGCGCTGGTGAATGGCTGCGTCGTGGTCTCGGCGCCCTGATGTTGGCCGGTGTGGCGGCC
>NZ_JACAOM010000210.1:0-372 GCF_013386245.1 Pseudomonas sp. 21615526
TAGCACGATGGTGGACGCGACAACTACCTTGAAAAACGCCGGGGAGGCCGCTGTGCTCTTGATCTGCTTTTGATCTTGATCTTAGGCGCCCCGTTAAACCACGCTGGCCGAACGCAGGCTTTGGAGCGTGGGTAACCCGGCAGGACGCCGGGTTAGCCGTCCTGGGCCAGGGATGGCCCATGACGGCGGCCCACGGTCCAAAGCCGGAGTGAGGGCACACCGAGCCTAGGCGAGGTGCCGAGTGGTGGGGCAAGAGCGTTTTGCTTACTTTTGCGCTTTTCAAAAGTGAGCCGCTGTAAGAGCGGAACCAATAGCAGCCGTTACCGAAATAACGGATATGTACCCAAAACCGCGCCATCCCCCCGCATTGCA
>NZ_JACAOM010000211.1:0-9450 GCF_013386245.1 Pseudomonas sp. 21615526
CCGCTGGACTGCGCAGCAGGCCCATTTTCAGGGCCGCTGCGCGCCCCAGCGGGAGCAAGCTCCCTCGCCACAGGTTAATTAGATCCCGGCGAGTGCCAGGTCCATCGCGAAGTAGGTGAAGATCAAGTCCGCACCGGCGCGCTTGATCGAGCCCAGGGTTTCCCGCACTACGCGGGCTTCGTCGATCGCGCCCGCCTGGGCGCCGAACTTGATCATCGCGTACTCGCCGCTGACCTGGTACGCCGCCACCGGCAAACGCGAGGCTTCGCGGATGTCGCGGATGATGTCCAGGTACGCGCCGGCCGGCTTGACCATCAGCGCGTCCGCACCTTCCTGCTCATCCAGCAACGATTCGCGCACCGCTTCGCGGCGGTTCATCGGGTTCATCTGGTAGCTCTTGCGATCGCCCTTCAGCGCGCTGCCGCCGGCTTCGCGGAACGGGCCGTAGAGGGCCGAGGCGAACTTGGTGGAATAGGCCATGATCGGGATATGGCTGAAGCCTGCTTCATCCAGGGCCCGGCGAATGGCCTGGACCTGCCCGTCCATCGCGGCAGACGGCGCGATCACATCGGCACCGGCACGAGCGGCAGCCACAGCTTGCTTGCCAAGGTTGACCAGGGTGCGGTCGTTGTCGACTTCGGCGCCGTGCATCACGCCGCAATGGCCGTGGTCGGTGTATTCGCAGAAACAGGTATCGGACATCACGATCATTTCCGGCACCGCATCCTTGATGATCGAGGACATGCGCGACACCAGGCCACGCTCTTGCCAGGTGTCACTGCCCGAGGCGTCCAGGTGGTGGGACACGCCGAAGGTCATCACCGACTTGATCCCGGCTTTCGCATAGCGTTCGATCTCGCCGGCCAGCTTCGACTCGGGAATGCGCTGCACCCCGGGCATGCTGGTGATCGGCACGAAGTCGTCGATTTCTTCTTCAACGAAGATCGGCAGCACCAGGTCATTGAGGGTGAATTCGCTTTCCTGGAACAGGCCACGCAACTCCGGGGAGCGGCGCAGGCGGCGTGGACGGGCTTCGGGGAACTGGCTGGACATTGATGCTCCTGAAAAAAGGCAGGCCAAAAATCTTTGGGGCGAAAGCTTATGCCTCGTGCACCGCAGAGCACAAACGCCAAGTGCGGAACAGTTTATTGCAGGCTTGGTAACAATTGCATTGATCTAGAGCTGTAGACGGCCTTCAATGCAAACGGCAACCGCGCCGCCGACCCAGATTTCCTCGCCGCTGTGTTCAATGCGGATTCGCCCGGCGCGGCCCATGGCGGTGCCCTGGCTGACCACATAGCGGCTGGGCGCCAAACCCTCGCCCAGCAACCACTGGGCGACACCGGCGTTCAGGCTGCCGGTGGCCGGATCTTCCGGAGCGCCGTCGCCGGCAATAAAGGCCCGCACCTCAAACTGCGCCTCATCGCCATCCCGCTCGGGGTTCCACGGGGCGATCACGCCCACGGCCAAGCCCTGCAACTGCGAATAGTCAGGCCGCAGTGCCAGTACCTGCTCGCGATCCGCCAGCATCACCGCCAGCCAGCCCGCGCCGTTATCCACCCACTGGCTGCGCAAAATCGCACCGGGCTCAAGGTCCAGGGCCCGACGCACGCGCTCGACCAATTCAGCTTCTAGCGGGCCGGAACGCAGCAACGGTGGCGCGATAAACGCCAGTTCATCGCCCTGGCGGCGGATGCGCACCAGGCCGATCTCACACTCCTGGATGATCTCCTCCCCAGCGGGTTGGCCACCGGCCAGCAACCAGGCATGGCAACTGCCCAGGGTCGGATGGCCGGCAAACGGCAACTCCTTGAGGGTCGTGAAGATCCTTACGCGGTAGTCCGCTCGTGGATCACGGGGCTTGAGCAGGAAGGTGGTTTCGCTGAGGTTGGTCCAGTTGGCGAAATCCGCCATCTGCTGGTCGCTCAGGCTGTCGGCGCCCAGCACCACGGCCAACGGGTTGCCCTTGACGGCCACACTGCTGAAAACGTCCAGTTGTTTGAAGTCGAAAGAAGCCATGCCGGTCCTTATGCTGGGATGTTCAAGCCACGGATCACCGCCGGCCGGGCGACGAACCCGTCCAGGGCCCGCAGTACGTTCGGGAAGTCGGTAATACCCACCAGGTCGCCAGACTCATAGAAGCCGATCAGGTTGCGAACCCACGGGAAGGTGGCGATATCGGCGATGCTGTACTCGTCACCCATGATCCAGGTGCGGCCCAACAGGCGCTTTTCCAGCACCTCCAGCAAGCGGCGCGACTCGGCGACGTAGCGATCGCGCGGGCGCTTGTCTTCATAGGCCGCGCCGGCGAATTTGTTGAAGAACCCCACCTGGCCGAACATCGGTCCGATACCGGCCATCTGGAACATCAGCCACTGGATCGTCTCGTAACGCATCGCCGGGTCTTCGGGAAGCAATTCACCGCTCTTCTCGGCGAGGTAGATCAGGATCGCGCCCGACTCGAACAGCCCCAGCGCCTGGCCGCTCGGGCCATTCGGGTCGATGATCGCCGGGATCTTGTTGTTGGGGTTCAGCGACAGGAACTCGCTGGAAAGCTGGTCCTGGGTCTCGAAACTGACCTTGTGCGCCTCGTAGGGCAGGCCGATTTCCTCGAGCATGATCGACACCTTGACCCCGTTGGGCGTGGGCAACGAATACAGCTGCAGACGCTCGGGATGCCGGGCCGGCCATTTGGCGGTGATGGGGAAGTCTGAAAGTGAGTTCATCATGGGACTCCTGATAAAAGTAGGAGAGTAGTGGTTCGGTGCCTATCGTGCATCCGTCTTAATTCAGCAACATCGGCGGGTTAATCTCCTGCACACGGCAAGGATGCCGCCCCATCTCCCCCGCGAAACGAACCAAACTGCCTTGGGGAACTCTTAAAGAGCGCCCGATGGCTGGGCTTGCTTGCCCTGAATCCCTGCACCGAGACTTAGAACCATCATGACCATCAAGCCTCTGTGCCTTGCGAAACGCTTCAAACGCTACTCTTACATCCTGCTGCCGGTATTGCTGGTGAGCGCCGCGGTCGGCCTTAGCCTGGAATCGCGGATCAGCCGCGCCCAGCCGGTCGACGGCGTGCAAACCCTGGTGTTCCTGCGCCATGGCGAGAAACCTGCCGGGGGCCTCGGCCAACTCAACTGCCAGGGGCTTAACCGTGCGATGAACCTGGCCACCGTGCTGCCGGAAAAATTCGGCAAGGCCAACTACGTGTTCGCACCCAACCCGACCCGCAATGTCGAGGAAGGCGAGAAAGACAACTCCTACAGCTACATCCGCCCGTTGATGACCATCAGCCCCAGCGCGATCAAGCTCGGGTTGCCGGTCAACATCAAGTTCTCGGCCAATGACACCAGCGCCCTCGCTGACGAACTGGTGGAAGACAAATACCACAACGCCGTCATCTACACTGCCTGGTCCCATGGGTATCTGCCGGACTTGATCAACAAGGTGGCAAGCGAGGCCGTCGGTGAAAAACATGTGATTACCGACGATTGGTCCGGCAGCGATTTCGATAGCTTGTATGTGTTGACCCTGACCTGGCACAACGGCAAGGCCTCGCTGCTCAGCCGCAACTACAAGCAAGGCCTGGACAATGGCCAGCAGACTTGCCCGGACGCAACGCAAGTCAGCGCCGATATCTGACCGCCCCCGAAGACCCGTGGCGAGGGAGCTTGCTCCCGCTGGGCTGCGAAGCGGCCCCAAAATTCTGGGAGCGCTTCGCACTCCAGCGGGAGCAAGCTCCCTCGCCACAGTGCTTCGGAGGCGGCCTTGTACAGCGTATGATGTTGCGCTATTGACTCACCTGCGGATCATCTACATGTCCAACCTCTCCTCCACCCAGCCTGCCCGGGGCTGGTCCTTCTGGTGGAAACCAGCGCTGTTCCTGCTGGTGGCCTGCGTCGGCCTCTACTACGTGAAATGGTCGCCCTACTACGCCAAGGCGTTTATCGCGGCAGACAACCACAGCATCGGCGCCTCGATTCTCAACGACCAGCAAAGCGCGCCACTGGCCGCCGCGCTGGCCTATGCCCAGGTGTATTTCCTGGCGATCTGGAAAGCTGCCGTATTGGCGGTCATTCTCGGCTCATTGCTGCAGGTGCTGATCCCACGGGACTGGCTGCTGCGCCTGTTTGGCCGTGCCGGGCTGGGATCTACCCTGCGTGGCGGGCTGTTCGCCCTGCCGGGGATGATGTGCAGTTGCTGCGCCGCTCCGGTGGCGGCCGGTATGCGTCGGCAGAAAGTCTCGGTCGGCGCGGCGCTGGCGTTCTGGATTGCCAACCCGGTGCTGAACCCGGCGACACTGGTGTTCATGGGCTTTGTGCTGGGCTGGGGCTTTACTGCGCTGCGGTTGGTGGCCGGGATCGTGCTGGTGGTGGGTGTTTCGCTGGTGGCGCAACGCATCGCGCGGCCGGAGCAGGTACCGGAAGCCGCGCTCGACGCCGTGGCCCAGGCCAGCCATGCCGAAACCGAACCGTTCCTGACCCGCTGGCTGCGCACCCTGTGGCAGCTGTTCTGGAGCACGATTCCGGTGTACATCCTGGCGGTGCTGATCCTTGGCGCGGCGCGGGTCTGGCTGTTTCCCCACGTGGACGGCGCCATGGCCAACAGCCTGGTGTGGCTGGTGCCTCTGGCGATTGTCGGCACGTTGTTCGTGATCCCGACCGCCGCCGAAATCCCCATCGTGCAGACCATGATGACCCTCGGCATGGGCACCGGCCCGGCCGTGGCCTTGCTGATGACACTGCCGAGCGTGAGCCTGCCGTCGCTGCTGATGCTGCGCAAGGATTTCGATGCGCGGGTGCTGGTGACCGTGGCCGGGCTGACGATGCTGATGGGGGTGGTGTGTGGGCTGATCGGGGCGTTTATCCTGTAGTGATCGAGTGAACTCGAGGGCCTCTTTCGCGAGCAAGCCCGCTCCCACATTAGACCGCGTGTATCCTGTAGGAGTGCGGTCGAATGTGGGAGCGGGCTTGCTCGCGAAGGGGCCGGCAAACTCAATCAATCACGTACGCCGAGCGAGCCTGTCCCGGAAATACTCCACCACCGCCGCTTGCTCTCCCGCAAACTCGATGCGTGCGCCTTTGCTTTCCCGCTGGAACGCATACATCGGGTCGTAGTACTCACGCAGCAGCCCTTCAATCCAGCCGCGGTGCAAATCCACCGCGCCGCTGCTGGCTTGTTCTGCCAATGCTTCCTGCATGATCGCGTGCAACCGCGCAAACCGCTCGCCGCCCAGGCGCTTGTGGATATTGGCCAGGCTCTGGGTCAGGCGCTCGGCAAACAGTTCCTGGCCAGTGTCGCCAAACACCGCGACAAACTCGGCGCAGAGGTCCACCACATAATCCTTCAGGATGCGCTCCACCCGGCCTTCAACGCTGTCTTCCAGCCAGACCATCGGGAAGCCCTGCATGCCTTTGTGCAGGGGCAACGGCAGCGCGCAGCTGCCGATCATGCGGCTCTCATCCTCGACCACAAACTGCTCGATACCGGCGGCACGCTTTTTCAGCAGGTCCACCGCCAGGCGGTTTTCGAAGTCGATGTTGGAAGGTTGCGCCGTGGCGCGTTTGCCGAAGCTGGAACCGCGATGGTTGGCGTGGCCTTCCAGGTCCAGGGCGTTGTTCAACTGGCCGAGCACTTCGGTCTTGCCGGTACCGGTCATGCCGCCCAACAGTACGAAGTCGCATTGCGCGGTGGCGCTTTCAACCGTGTCGAGCAGGAAAGTCCGCATGGCCTTGTAGCCACCGCCCACTCGCGGATAGTCGATACCCGCCTCGGTTTTCAACCATTGCTGGGCAATCTGCGAACGCATCCCGCCGCGAAAGCAGTACAGCAGACCATCCGGATTGGCCTGGGCAAAACGCGCCCAGTGTTCGATACGTTCGGCCTTGATCGCCCCGGACACCAGTTCGTGCCCGAGAACAATGGCCGCCTGCTGGCCTTGCTGCTTGTAACAGGTGCCCACCCGTTCGCGTTCGTCGTCGGTCATCAACGGCAGGTTGACCACCCCGGGAAACGCGCCCTTGATGAACTCGATCGGCGCACGGGTATCCATCATCGGCCGGTCGTTGAGAAAGATATCGCGGTAATCGGTGATGTCGATGGGCATCAGAACACCTCTACCGCGTTGGTCTGTCGCTCAACCAGTTCGCCGATCGGCTCAAGGTTCAGGCCCAGCTCCGCCGCCACGGCGAGGAATTCGGCATTGCCTTCGGGGGTGACCGCCACCAGCAGCCCGCCGCTGGTTTGCGGGTCGCACAGCACGCGCTTGTGCAGTTCGTTAAGGCGCCCCAGCTTGCTGGCGTAGCTGTCGAAATTGCGCAAGGTGCCGCCGGGGACGCAGCCCTGTTCCAGGTAGTACTCAACCCCGGGCAGGCGTGGGACTTTTTCGTATTCGATGCGGGCAGTTAATTGGCTGCCGTCAGCCATTTCCACCAGGTGGCCCAACAGGCCGAAACCGGTGACGTCGGTCATGGCCGTGACACCGGCCAGCTTGCCAAAACGGCTGCCGGGTTTGTTGAGGGTGCACATCCAGTCACGGGCCAGGCCCACGTCGGCCTCGCGCAGCTTGCCCTTCTTCTCGGCCGTGGTGAGGATGCCGATGCCCAGGGGTTTGGTCAGGTACAGCTGGCAACCGGCGGTGGCGGTGTCGTTGCGCTTCATGTGGCGCTTCTCCACCAGCCCGGTGACGGCCAGGCCGAAGATCGGCTCGGGGGCGTCGATGGAGTGGCCGCCGGCCAGGGGAATCCCGGCAGCGTCACACACGGAACGGCCGCCGCGAATCACTTCCCGGGCAATCTCCGGAGCCAGCACGTTGACCGGCCAGCCGAGAATCGCGATGGCCATCAACGGATCGCCGCCCATCGCATAGATATCGCTGATGGCGTTGGTGGCGGCAATGCGGCCGAAGTCGAAGGGGTCATCGACGATCGGCATGAAAAAGTCGGTGGTGGACACCACGCCGCGCTCCTCGTCGATGGCGTACACCGCCGCGTCATCGCGCGAAGCGTTGCCTACCCAGAGCTTGGGGTCGAGGTTCTGTGCGCCACTGCCGGCGAGGATCACTTCCAGTACCTGAGGTGAGATCTTGCAACCGCAACCAGCACCGTGGCTGTATTGGGTCAGGCGAATCGGCTCGTTCATGGGTATCCCTCAAGGCGTCAAGTGGGCGGATTCTAGCAGACAGCAAAAGGCCGACTGCATGCAGTCGGCCTTTATGTTCAGCCCTTAGTGTTTGCCAGCAAGCCGTTTATGCCGGTTGCGTCGCATCATGTTCAGGCATTCGATAGCCGCCGAGAACGCCATGGCCGCATACACATAGCCTTTTGGCACATGGGCGCCGAAACCTTCGGCGATCAGCGTCATACCGATCATGATGAGGAAGCCCAGGGCCAACATCACGATGGTCGGGTTGTCGTTGATGAACTTGGCCAGCGGCTCGGCCGCCACCAACATCACGATCACCGAGACCACCACGGCAATGATCATGATCGGCAAGTGCTCGGTCATGCCCACGGCGGTGATGATGCTGTCGATGGAAAACACCATGTCCAGCAGCAGGATCTGGCCAATCGCCGAGGCGAAGCCCAGGGTCACGCTCGGCGCGCCGGTGTCCACATGCTCCTTCTCGGGGTCCATGCTGTGATGGATCTCGGTGGTGGCCTTCCACACCAGGAACAGGCCACCGGCGATCAGGATCATGTCTTTCCAGGAGAACGACTGCCCCAGGATGTCGATGACCGGCTCGGTCAGCTGCACGATAAAGGCGATGGTGCTCAACAGGCCCAGACGCAGGATCAATGCCATGCTGATGCCGATGCGGCGGGCCTTGGCCCGGTGCTTCACCGGCAACTTGTTGGTGAGAATCGAGATAAAGATCAGGTTATCGATCCCCAGCACGATCTCCATGACGATCAGGGTGGCCAGTGCGATCCACGCGGTCGGGCTGGCGGCCAGTTGTAAAAGGTAATCCATAGGTCATTCCTGGTGTTGTGTGCGGGTATCAGGTTTCTTGGGAGGTGGACTCAGGCTTGCTGTCTTCCTGTTCCGGCTTGTCCGGCTTGCCTTGCGGCGGTGCGATCAAGCCCTTGGTCGCGTCACTCAACGCCTGTTCGGCGGCCTGGTGGGTGTCGTCAATCACTTGCTTGGCCGACTCGGTGGCCTTGCCCAGCAGTTGTTGCGCGCTTTTTTCCGCTTGGTCACAGCCACTGAGCATGACTAATGAAAGCCCAAGTAACGCCGTTGCGCCCAGGGAATTGAGTTTCATGATGCGTTCCTCGTTAGAACCGTCGGGTCCAAGTAGTGGCCCCTCGATAGCGACGCATTCTATGCAGGGGAACACTTCAGGAAAATTCGTATTTTTTTCGTTTATACTTCGGTTTTCACGAAGTATTGGCCGCCATGCTCAATTACCGACAACTGCACTACTTCTGGGTCGTCGCCAAGACCGGCAGCATCGTGCGCGCCTGCGAGCAACTGAACCTCACGCCGCAGACCATCAGCGGGCAGATCAGCCTGCTGGAACAGACCTTTGGCGTGGCATTGTTCCAGAAGGTCGGGCGCCAGCTGGAGCTGACCGAAGCCGGGCGCCAGGCGCTGCCCTATGCCGAGCAGATGTTCCAGCTGGGCAATGAGCTTGAAGCGATGTTGCGCACCCAGCCCAATGAGCAGCAGATCCTGTTCCGGGTTGGCGTCGCGGATGTGGTGCCCAAGTCCATCGTCTATCGGCTGATTGCGCCAACCATGGAGTTGAGCGAGCCGATCCGCATCACCTGCCGTGAAGACAAACTCGAACGCTTGCTGGCGGACCTGGCGATCCAGCGCCTGGACCTGGTGATCTCCGACAGCCCGATGCCGCCGCACCTGGACATCAAGGGCTACAGCCAGAAGCTCGGGGAATGCGGCATCAGCTTTTTCGCAACCCAGGCATTGGCTGACCAGCATCGCGGCGATTTCCCACAATGCCTGCAGGGTGCGCCGCTGTTGATTCCGGGGGCGGAGACGGTGGTGCGCAGCCGTTTGCTGCGCTGGTTTGCCGAGCAGCAGATCCAGCCACGGATTGTCGGGGAATTTGACGACAGTGCGTTGATGCAGGCCTTTGGCCAATCCGGCAGCGGGATTTTTATCGCGCCGAGCGTGATTGCCGACGAGGTGGAGCGCCAGTATGGCGTGGCGCTGATCGGCCAGACGGATGCGGTGACCGAATCGTTTTATGCAATCTCGGTGGAGCGCAAGGTCAAGCACCCCGGCATCGTGGCGATTACCGAAGGTGCCAGACGGGAGCTGTTCACTTCCCTGCCCTGAAGGCTCAGGCGCAGACGGCGCGGGTCTTGGCGGTCATCAGCCACAGCGCCAGCAGGATCGACAACAGGATAAAGCCCGCCGCGGCAAACCCGAGGCTGCCCAGGCCCAGGGTGTCGATCACGTGCCCGCCCACCAGCGCCCCCAGGC
>NZ_JACAOM010000212.1:0-311 GCF_013386245.1 Pseudomonas sp. 21615526
GCCCACCCAGGTGTGCGTGAAGGGGTGGTGCTGGCCCTGGACGGCGCGAACGGCCAGCAACTGGTTGCCTACGTGGTGCTGTCGCAGGCCACAACGACCCAGGACGCCCTGCGAGCCAGCTTGCGTGAACACTTGCCGGATTACATGGTGCCCACCCAGTGGTTGTTCCTTGAGCAACTGCCGCTGACCCCCAACGGCAAACTCGACCGCAAGGCCTTGCCGCAACCGGATCTTGAGCCGCAACACAAACTCTATATCGCGCCCCATAACGAGCTGGAACAGCGCATCGTCGCGATCTGGCAGGACGTGCT
>NZ_JACAOM010000213.1:0-562 GCF_013386245.1 Pseudomonas sp. 21615526
GCGATCTGGCAGGACGTGCTCAAGGTGCCGCAGATTGGCGTCAGCGATAACTTCTTCGAGCTGGGCGGCGACTCGATCATCTCGATCCAGGTGGTCAGCCGTGCGCGCCAGGCCGGGATTCGTTTTACCCCCAAAGAGCTGTTCCAGCACCAGACCGTACAAGGCCTGGCCTCGGTGGCGCAGTTGGGCGAGGGCGCACTGCTGATCGATCAGGGCCCGGTGACCGGCGACAGCGTGTTGCTGCCGATCCATCAGGCATTTTTCGATACGGCGATTCCCGAGCGGCACCACTGGAACCAGTCGGTACTGCTCAAGACCACGCAGCCGTTGAACCCTGAACATCTGGAACAAGCCCTGCACGCCTTGCTGGTGCAGCACGATGCCTTGCGCGTGAGCTTCGTCCGGCAGGCCGATGGCTGGCGAGCGACTTACCAGCCGGTCAGCGAGCAACCTTTGCTGTGGCAACGCAGCATCGTCGACGCTTCGGCGCTGGAGCAACTGGGCGACGAAGCCCAGCGCAGCCTGGACCTGGGCAATGGCCCACTGCTGCGCGCGGTGCTGG
>NZ_JACAOM010000214.1:0-426 GCF_013386245.1 Pseudomonas sp. 21615526
GCGGACTGAAGGCGGGAGTAGATCCCTTGTGGGAGCTGTCGAGCTTCAGCGAGGCTGCGAAGGCGTCGGCACAGTCGATATTGAGGGTGCCTGACCCACCGCTATCGCGGCCTCGCTGAAGCTCGACGGCTCCCACATTTGGTCTTTGTCAGCCGCCAAATTGCAGGGGGACTGCTTGGATCGAGTTGAACCAGCCACACGAGCGCGGACTGAAGGCGGGAGTAGATCCCCTGTGGGAGCTGTCGAGGTTCAGCGAGGCTGCGATGACGTCGGCACAGTCGACATTGATGGTGCCTGATCCACCGCTATCGCGGCCTCGCTAAAGCTCGACGGCTCCCACATTTGATCTTTGTCAGCCGCCAAATTGCAGGTGTCTGCTTGCACGAGTTGCACCAACCACACGAGCGCGGACTGAAGGCGGGAGTA
>NZ_JACAOM010000215.1:0-1436 GCF_013386245.1 Pseudomonas sp. 21615526
AAGCTCCCTCCCCACAGCAATCTCCCTCACCCCATAAAAGCATCTTCAGCATCGACCTTCGCAACCCATCAGTGAGCAGACCATGCAACCGATCTACATCGACTTCCTCAACGGCCTGGACATCGACGAACTGGCCCTGACCAACGACGAAATCCTCAACGCCATCGAATCCAGCCTGGCGATCCAGGGCCGCAGCGAGGCGGTGATCGAGCCGCGCATGCACCTGATTCCCGGCGGTGAAATCAACGGCCACTTCAACGTGCTGCGCGGTGTATTGGGCGGTGCAATCGGCTACGCCGGGGTCAAGGTGGTGGGCGACTTTGTCGATAACTACCGCAAGGGCCTGCCCTCGGAACTGGCGATTCTCAATCTGCTGGACCCGGCCACCGGCATCCCCAAGGCCATCCTGGACGCCTCGGCGATCACCGACATGCGCACCGGCGCCGTCACCGCCATCGGTGCCAAATACCTGGCCCGTCCCGACAGTAAAGTCCTCGCGCACATCGGTGCCCGTGGCACGGCGTATTGGAACGTGCGGCTGCTGGACCACCTGTTCGACTTCGACGAAATCCGCGTGCACTCGCGCCGCAGTGAAAGCCGCGAAGCCTTCGCCGAACGCCTGCGCCGCGACCTCGGCAAGCCGGTGATTGTCACCGACGACTGGGAGTCCACGGTGCGCGGCGCCGACATCGTGGTGGAAGCTTCACGCCTGGATCAGCCGCAACCGTTGCTGCACACCGAGTGGATCAAGCCCGGTGCCTTCGTCGTGCCCTACGGCACCATGAGCGCGGTGGAACTGTCGTTGACCGACATCATGCACAAGCTGGTGGTGGACGACTGGGGCCAGTGCAAGGGCGGGATGTTCGGCGCATTGCGCGCCCACGTCGACGCCGGAAAACTCAGCGCCGAGACCTTGCATGCCGAGTTGGGGCAGATCGTCGCCGGCTTGAAGACCGGCCGGGAAACCCCCGAGGAAACCATCCTGTTCTGGCACCGTGGCTTGAGCCTCAGCGATATCGCCCTGGGCCACGCACTGCTGGAAAAATCCAAACGCCTGGGGATCGGCCAGCGGTTGCGCTGGGCATGATTCACTTCGATCCCGCCGGTTTGACGATTGAGGATTTGCTGTCGATTGCCCGCCAAGACGCACCGGCTGACTTCAGCGATGCGGCCCGCCAACGTATCGACGAAGGGCATCGACTGTTGCTGCGCCTGGTGGCTGAAGGCACGCCGATTTACGGGGTGACCACCGGCCTCGGTGCGGCGGTGGATACGCAGGTTGCGCCGGTGCAGGCAAACATTCCTTTGGGGCGTGCGGTGGGCGTTGGCCGCCTGGCCACGCGTGAGGAATTACGCGCGATCACCGCAGCCCGCCTGGCGGGGTTGGCCCAGGGGCGTTCGGGTATTTCGCCGGGTGCGGCGCAGGCGCTGTTGGC
>NZ_JACAOM010000216.1:0-575 GCF_013386245.1 Pseudomonas sp. 21615526
GACTATCAGGTGCAGCGGGAACTCGGCTGGGTTACCGAGCAAAACGTTGTTTCCTACACGTACGACGATGCCTGGCGGTTGATCGAAGCTACCAACGCTGTAGGAGAAAGCGAGCGTTATCGGTACGACGATCAGCAGGTGATCCTGGAGCGGGAACTGGCCGGTGGGGCGAGGTTCTTCTGGGAGTGGGAACGGTCTGGCAAGGCAGCGCGATGTGTCCGCCACTGGGCCAGCTTTTCGCAGATGGACACGCGGTATGTGTGGGACGACAACGGCACGGTCACCGTGCACAACGCCGATGGCAGCCAGGAAGTCTACGTACACGACCAGCGCGCACGGCTGGTGCAGCGGATCGATCCGGACGGCGCGCAGCACTTCAAATCCTACGATGAAAAAGGCCGGCTGACGGTCGAGCAGGATCCGCTGGGGGCGGTGACGGCCTATCAGTACGACGAAGCCGGTCGGTTGATTGCGCTGTTTCCCGGTGACGATGCACCCACCGCCTACGGGCATGACAACGGTTTCGTACGGGTTGTGCGCCGTGGTGACGCGGTATGGAAATACCAGCGTAACGA
>NZ_JACAOM010000217.1:0-784 GCF_013386245.1 Pseudomonas sp. 21615526
AACGGATATGTACTCAAACCCGGCACGCTAAATCGACAACCCCTTGAAGTGCTCCTGCAAAAACTCCACACACGCCCGCAACTTCCCGGAGTAGGCCAGCCGCGTCGGGTACACCGCCCACACGTTGGCGCTCTGGGTGTAGCCGTGCAGCACCTGCACCAGTTTCCCTTGCTCCAGCAGCGGCTTCACATCCCACATCGAACGCAGCAACACGCCGCGCCCGTCCAGGGCCCATTGCAAAACGATCTCGCCGTTATTCGACGACAACGGCCCGCGCACGCGCACGCTGTCCTGCACGCCATCGCGCTCCAGGTGCCAGATGCCAAACGCGTTGTCGCGCTCCTTGAGCACCAGGCAGTCGTGCTGTTCCAGGTCGCTCAAGTGCTGCGGCACACCACGGCGTTCGAGGTAGGCGGGCGCCGCACACAGCACCCGCCGGTTACTCACCAGCCGGCGACCGATGTGTTGCCCGGGGATGTCGTCGCCCACGCGAATCTCCAGGTCGAAACCCTCGCTGACGATATCGACCACCCGGTCGAACAGGTCCAGGCGAATCTCCAGGTCCGGGTATTGTTCGGCCAATAGCGACAAGGCCGGTGCCACATGGTTACGACCGAAACCGAAGCTGCTGCACAAATGCAGGTGGCCGCGCGGGCTGTCGTGGGCGTCGGAAAGCTCGTCGGACAACTGCTGGAAGTCTTCGAGAATCCGCACGGCCCAGCGCTGTACGCGCTCACCGTCTTCGGTCAGGGCGATACGGCGGCTGGTGCGGTGCAGCAGGCGG
>NZ_JACAOM010000023.1:0-28575 GCF_013386245.1 Pseudomonas sp. 21615526
GTACCCATAACCCCGCCATCCCCCCGCATTGCACCCGCAGCCCAGAGCCGATAGTCTTGCAAATCATTACCAGCCCAATCGCCCCAGCACCCCCGGGCCCATTGGGTAAAAGGAGAGGTTTGTGAACATCGGACAGTTCGCCTTTCAACGCCAGGTTGAAAATCTATACGTCGACCACAACGCCTGGCTACGTACCCTGTTGCGGCGCAAGCTGGGCAACGCATTCGACGCCGCCGACCTGGCCCACGACGTCTACCTGCAACTCATGCGCAAGGGCCAACTCCCGCCCACCGGCGAATCCCGGCGACACCTGACCCAGATCGCCAACGGCCTGGTCATCGACCTCTACCGCCGCCGCCAGATCGAATCCGCCTACCTGCAAGCCCTGGCCCTGTTGCCCGAACCCTGCGCCCCCGATGAAGAAACCCGCGCCCTGGCCATCGAGGCCCTGATCCAAATCGACGCCGCCCTGCACAGCCTGCCACCCAAGGCGCGCCAGGCCCTGTTGCTGTGCAAGCTCGATGGCCTGAGCTACCGCGAGATCGCCGCCGAGCTCCAGGTCTCCGTCTCCTCGGTGGAAAAGTACATCGCCGCCGGCCTGCTGGCCTGCTACCAGACCCTGTACGGCTGACCCTCGCAATGTCGACCGAGCAGCCAATCTCCCCGGATATCATCGAGCGCGCCGCCGCCTGGATGGCCCGCCTGTGGGCCGATGACGCCAGCGCCGAAGACCACGCCAACTGCCTGCACTGGCGCGCCGAACATCCCCACCACGAACTGGCCTGGACGCGCCTGCTGGGCTTCGAGCAAAAACTCCACAGCATCCCCGCGCCGGTGGCCAGGCACAGCCTGGCCGAACCCGACGCTCCCGACTCCCCCGACCGCCGGAGCACCCTGCGCCTGCTGGGCCTGTTGGTCGCAGCCGGTGGCCTCACCTACGGCGTGCGCCGCACCGACGCCTGGCAGCTGGCGAGTGCCGGCCATAGCACCCGCACCGGCGAAGTTCGCGAAGTGGTATTGCCCGACGGTACCCGCCTGGTATTGGGCCCGGCTTCAGCAGTTGACGTACAGTTCGATGACGACCAGCGCCTGGTGCTGCTGCGGGCCGGCGAGGTCTTCATCACGACCGCGCCGTCACCCCGGCCGTTTCGGGTGCAGAGTCGCCAGGGCGTGTTTCATGCCCTGGGCACGCGCTTCAGCCTGCGCCAATGCGACGACGGCAACTGCCAGTTGGCCGTGCTTGAGGGCACGGTGCAGGTACAGCCCGACCATGGCGCAGGTGCGCGGGTGGAGGCAGGTCAAGGCGCCACGGTTTCCAGGGACACCGTGCAGCCGACCGCAGCAGTGACTGACCGCAGCATCGCCTGGGTCAAGGGCCTGTTGGTGGCCGATGGTACCCGGCTGGACGAACTGATCGCCGAGCTGGGACGCTACCGCCGCGGTGTACTGCGCTGTGCGCCTGAGGTGGCGATGCTGCGGGTCAGCGGTGTATTGCACCTGGACAACACCGACCTGGCGCTGGACAACCTGGCCGCCGCGTTGCCGATCCAGGTGGTGCGGCGCACCCGCTATTGGGTGACGGTCCGCGCCCCTGCCTGAAAATTCCTTGAGGTTTCGATTGAGGGTTTTGGCCGCTCGTTCGGAAGATAAGGTAAGGGCGAGCAAAGGCTCATTCAGTCAGGGAGACTTCATGAGTAACAAGGATGTGGCTGCGGCCAAACCCAGGGGGCGGGGCGCGGTCTCGCAAGTGTTGCGGCCGGTGCGCGGGCGACTGATCGCTGCGGCACTGCTGGCCGGTGTGGGCAGTATGCTGACGCTGGTGCCGCTGGGGGGCATTGTGCATATCGCCAGGGTCGCCCTCGGCGCGCCGTCGATGGCCCAGGCATCGGGCGAGGTCTGGTTGACCATCAGCCTCAGCCTGGCGAGCCTGTTCGCGGGCCTGCTGTTGATGACAGTTGCGGAGACGGTCGCGCACCTGGCCGACAACCACATCACTCGCCACTTGCGCCTGGCCATCGCCCAGCGCCTGAGCCAGGTGCCGCTGGGCTGGTTCACCGAGCGGGCGTCGGGCGAGGTCAAGCAGGCGATGCAGGATGACATCGGCACCCTGCACAGCCTGACTGCGCATTTCTACACCACCGTGGGCCGTTGTGCCGGGGCCGTGCTGCTGTCGGCGGCTTATCTGTTCATGGTGGACTGGCGCATGGCGCTGGTCTCGCTGTTGCCGTTTCCGGGGTTTTTGCTGTTTTTTACCCGGGCGATGAAAGCCAGCGGCAGCCACATGCAGTCCTTTGTCGAGCGCATGACCCGGGTCAATAACGCGGTGGTCGAGTTCGTCAACGGCATTCCGGTGGTCAAGGCCTTCGGTGCCACCGGCAAGGCCCACGCCAGTTACCGCAAGGCGGTAGATGAGTTCAGCGAAGCCTTCGTTGAGTTCACCCGGCCACTGGTGGGGACGATGGCCAATGCCAACGCGATGATCGCCCCGGTGACGGTGCTCGCCATGGTGCTGACGTTTGGCCTGGTGTTTGTCAGCCTGGGCTGGATCAGCGCGGTGGAGGTGCTGCCGTTCGCCATTGTCGCACCAGGCATTTGCGCGCCACTGATGCTGCTGAGTTACATCATGCATGATCTGGACAACGCCACCGGCGCGGCCCAGCGCGTGCAGGCACTGCTGGCGACGCCGGTGCTGGCGCAGGTGGAGCCGGGGTGCGAACGCTTGCCCAAGGACGCCGAAGTACGCGTCGAAAACCTCGGGTACGCCTACGACCCGCAGCACCCGGTACTGTCGAACATCAGCTTTACCCTCAAGCCTGGCACCGTAACCGCCATCGTCGGGGCCTCGGGTTCGGGCAAGTCGACCCTGGCGCGCCTGCTGCTGCGGTTTTTTGACCCGACCGAGGGGCGTATCACCCTGGGCGGCGTCGACCTGCGGCAGATCGAGACCTCGCAGCTCTACAACCTGATCGGCTTTGTGCTGCAAGAGGTGCGCCTGGTCCACGCCAGCGTTGCCGAAAACATCGCCCTGGGCCGGCCCAGCGCCAGCCGCAAGGAAATCGAGGCGGCGGCACGGGCCGCGAATATTCATGAGTGCATCATCGGCTTGCCACGGGGCTATGCCTCGGTGATTGGCGAGGACGCGCAGTTGTCCGGTGGCGAGCAGCAGCGTATCAGCATCGCCCGCGCAGTGTTGCTGGCGCCGCCGGTGCTGGTGCTGGATGAACCCACGGCCGCCGCCGATGCTGCAAACGAGGTGGCAATCCAGGAGGCGCTGTCGCGCTTCGCCCAAGGGCGCACGCTGTTGGTGATTGCCCATCGCCTCGATACCGTGATGCACGCCGACCACATCATCGTGCTGGAAAACGGCCGTATTGTTGAACAGGGCACCCATCCTCGACTGATCGCGCAAGAGGGCCGCTATGCGCGCCTGTGGGCGTCGGGCGGTTACAAACAGACCCGCGAACAGGCGCTGCCGACATGCTGAAAACCTTTATCGAACTGTTGGGCGATGACGGGCCGGTCTTCCGTCGCTATGTCGGGAAAGTGATGTTCTACGGTGCGCTGTGCGGGCTGACCCTCGCCGCCCTGGTGCCGGTACTCACCGACATGCTCAACGGTGATCTGGCCGAAGCGGCGTTGTGGCTGGTGGTGTTCCTGGCGGCGGTGGCGACGTGTTGGGCTACGCGACGCGAGGTTGAAAAGGCTGGCGTCGCGGTGGGTGTGGCGGTGCTGCAAGGCGGGCGCCAGCGCATCGGCGACCATGTGGCCGAACTGCCTGTCGGTTGGTTCACGCCCGATAACACGGCGCGGCTCAACCAGGTGGTGACCCAGGGCATGATGGCCGTGGCTCAGCTGCCGGCCCATGTATTTACTCCGGTGCTCAGCGGCGTGGTGACGCCATTGGTGCTGGTACTGGCGTTGTTTGTGCTGCACTGGAAGATGGGCCTGATCGCCTTGCTGGCGTTGCCGATTCTCGGCGGCGCGTTCTGGCTCAGCGCCCGCCTTGGGCAGCGCGCCGACCGGGCGTTCCAGCGCAGCTCGGCCGACACCAGCCAGCGCATGCTGGAGTTCGCCCAGTTGCAGTCGGTGTTGCGTGCCTTCAGTGGCGGCGGCAGCTCGGTGTTCCTGCAACGGGCGATCGAGCAGCAGCACGCGACCGGGGCGCGCCTGATCCTGCTGTCCGCCACCTCGATTCTGCTGAACATGTGGCTGGTGCAGGTGGTGTTCGCGGCCTTGTTGATCGCCGCCGCGCTCTGGCTTGACGCTTACCTGGGAAATGCCTTGCACGTGGGCTCGGTGATTGCGGTGATGGTGTCGCTGTTGCTGGTCAGCCGCTTCATTGACCCGTTGCTGGAGGTGGCCGGCTATGGCGAAACGTTGCGCGGTGCCGGGGTGCAGCTTGAGGCGGTGCGCGAGATATTGGCCGCGTCGCCCCTGAAGGTGCCGAGCGCGCCGCAATCTCCACGGGATGCCTCGGTGGAACTGTTCGATGTGAGCTTTCGCCACGCGGCCGGTTCGCGGGACGTGCTGCGCGGGGTGAACCTGCGTATTGAGCCCGGCAGCATGACCGCGCTGGTGGGGGCTTCCGGTTCGGGCAAGACCACGCTGTTGCGGTTGGTCGCACGGTTTTTCGAGGTCAGCCAGGGCCAGGTGTGCATCGGTGGCGTGGACGTGCGACAGATGTCCGGCGAGCAGCTCAACGCGCAAATCAGCCAGATCTTCCAGGACACGTACCTGTTCCAGGGCAGCGTCGCCGACAACATTCGCCTCGGCAAACCCGACGCCAGCGACGCACAAGTGTTGGAGGCCGCGCGGCAGGCCGGTGTGCAGGCGATTATCGAGCGCCTGCCCATGGGCCTGTCGACCACGGTGGGTGAGGGCGGGGCACGCCTGTCCGGTGGCGAGCGTCAGCGTGTCGCGATCGCCCGTGCGTTGATCAAGGGCGCGCCGATCCTGCTGGTGGACGAAGCCACGGCTGCACTGGACGCCGAGAACCAGGCGGTCATCGCCGAAACCCTGGCACGCTTGCGCGGCACATGCACGCTGATCGTGATCGCGCATCAGCTGTCGACAGTGGTGATGGCCGACCAGATCGTGGTGCTCGATGAAGGCCGGATCGTGGAGCAGGGCACGCCTGAGCAATTGACCGCAAGGCAAGGGCGCTATGCCCGGTTCCTCGCGCAGCGGCGGGCGTCGAAAGGCTGGCGTATCGCTTAGTGGACCCGCCAGGGCGGCGGGTCCGAAGGGCAGGTCAGAGCTTTGGCAGTTGCCCGATGCGGCCCATCATTTCGGTGACGATCTGCAGGTCCAGCAGGAACTGGTCGACGGTCTTGAACTCGTTGTCGGTATGGCCGGTGTACTTGACCTCCGGCCGTGCCAGGCCGAATTGCACGCCGTTGGGCAGCTCATGCACCGAGGTAGCGCCGGCAGACGTGCCGTACTTGTGCTCCATGCCCAGGTTCTCGCTGGCCACCGCCAACAGCGCCTTGACCCACTCGCCCTCAGGGTTGCGGTACATCGGCTCGGCGATCGAGTAATCGAAGGTCACAGCCACGTGGTTTTTCTTGGTCCAGGCGCTGAGCTTGTCGGCGATTTCGGCCTTGAGCGCTTCCGGTGACTTGCCCTTTGGCACCCGCAGGTTGACCGCCAGCTTGAAGGTAGTGTCATCTTCGCCCACATAGGTCAGCGAGGTGGTCAGCGGGCCCATGAACGCATCGGAGAAGCCCACGCCCAGCTTGGCGCCCAGGTAATCCAGGCCCCAGTTGTTGGCGGCGTAGTGCGCGGCGTCGGTGAACTGGTTGTGCTTGAGCGCGACCTTGCCGTCGAGGCTGTTGAGGAAGTCGAGGACCCTGGCTACCGGGTTCACCCCGGATTCCGGTTCGGAGGAGTGGGCGGACACGCCAGTGACGGTCAACTGAACGTCCTTGCCGACGACCTTGGCCGCCACTTCAAAGTCGCCGCCATTGCGCTTGGCGTACTCGCTGCCGGCCTTTTGCAGGCTGGCGGCCAGTTCGGCAGGCTTGTCGCTGAGCAATGTCACCACCGACGCCGACGGAATCTGGTTGGTGGCCTTGCCACCGGTCATCGAGATGATTTCTGCGCCTTTGCCTTCAGCCTTGCGCTTGGGGAACTTGGCCATGACCGTGCCGTAGCCTTTCTCGGCGATCACCACCGGGTAGCCGCCGTCCAGCGCCAGGTTGTAGTTGGGCGTTGGGTTGTGCTCGAAGTAGTACGGGATCGCGTCGCCGGAGGTTTCCTCGGTGGTGTCCACCAGCAGCTTGAAATTGCGCGCCAGCGGCAGCTTCTCTTCCTTGATCACCTTCATCGCGTACATCGCCACCACGATGCCGTTCTTGTCATCCTCGGTGCCGCGACCATACATCCGGTCGCCGATCAGCGTGACCTTGAATGGGTCGAGCTTGGTGCCGTCCTTGAGCACCCAGTTTTCCGGGGTTACCGGTACCACGTCCGCGTGAGCGTGGATGCCGACCACTTCATCGCCGCTGCCTTCCAGGGAAACCTCGTAGACGCGGTTGTCGATGTTGCGGAAGTTCAGGTTGAACGACTCGGCCAGGCTCTTGATCTTGGCGGCGATCTTGATGAACTCGGGATTGTCGTGCTGGGCCACGCCGGCGACCTGGAAGGTCGGGATCTCCACCAGCTCACGCAGGGTTTCAGTGGCGGCCGCACCGTACTTCACCCGCGCATACAGGCCCAGCAGGCGATGGATTTCATTCTGCTGGTCGGCGCTCAGGTCCTTGTTGTCGAGAAAGGCACTGATGGCCGGGCCGAGGTTGTCGCTCTTGGCCACGTCACTCTTGGCCAGGCTGGCGAGGAACTGCCGGAAATCCTTGACCGAGGCATCGCTGAAGGTCTTCAGGATGACGGCGTTCTGTTGTGGGGTGAGGTTGGCTTGAGCTTGGGTGGTGAACACCGAAAGGCTGGCGGCCATCAGGGTGGCTACGGCCAGTTGCTTGAGGGAAAAATCCATTGCTGGGGGCATTCCTTTGCAGGGAGTGAGTGAGAAATGTCTGATCGAAAGGTCAGAAACAATTTCACACACTACCATCGGGAGGGCGCAGGAGGGGAGCCCCCGTTGTGGGATTTGTCCGGAGGAAATGCACAAGTGGCGCATAAACGAAAATCCAGTGTGGGAGCTGTCGAGCTTTAGCGAGGCTGCGATAGCGGTGGGTCAGGCAGCATCAATGTTGACACTGCTGCCGCCTTCGCAGCCTCGCTAAAGCTCGACAGCTCCCACAGGGTTTGGTGGTCTGCTAATCTGCGCTCGTTGAATCTCGACCGCCACCCGTGGACCTCTCAATGACATCGCCATCCGATCAAAACCTTGAACCCCAATCCGTCTGCAGCCCGATCACCAGCAGTGCCATTTTCATGGTCGCGACCCTGGCGCCTGGCAGTGACTCGGCTGAGGCGGTGCGCAGCTGGTGCGCCGATATCGCCGGCCTGGTGCGCTCGGTCGGCAAGCGGGTGCCAGCCGGCAATCTGACGTGTGTCGCAGGGTTTGGCTCCAAGGCGTGGGACGCGCTGTTCGGGGGGCCGCGGCCAGCAGCGTTGCATCCGTTCAAGGAAGTGGGCGTGGCCGGGCGCCTGGCGCCGGCCACGCCGGGGGATATCCTGCTGCACATTCGTGCCGAGCAGATGGACCTGTGTTTCGAATTGGCCACCCAGTTGATGGCGGCGCTGGGGGATGCGGTGACGGTGGTGGACGAGGTCCAGGGTTTCCGCTATTTCGACATGCGCAGCATCATCGGTTTTGTCGACGGCACCGAGAACCCGGTCGGGCGCAAGGCGGTGGGTTTCACCATCGTCGGTGATGAGGATCCGGCGTTCAGCGGCGGCAGCTATGTAATGGTGCAGAAGTACCTGCACAACATGCAGGCCTGGAATGAATTGTCGGTGGAGGCGCAGGAGCGGGTGATCGGGCGCACCAAGCTGTCGGACATCGAGCTCGACGATGCGACCAAACCGAGCAATTCCCACAGTGCATTGACCACCATCACCAAGGACGGCGAGGAAGTGAAGATCCTGCGGGACAACATGCCCTTTGGCCGGCCGGGCGCGGGGGAATTCGGGACGTACTTTATCGGCTACGCGCGCTCGCCAGAGCCTTTGGAGTTGATGCTGGAGAACATGTTTGTCGGCCGACCGGTCGGCAACTATGACCGCCTGCTGGACTTCAGCACGGCGGTCACCGGCGGCCTGTTCTTCATACCGTCAGCGGATTTGCTCGAAGAACTGGCCGACCGCGCGCCTTAGGCCAACAACCCGGTGCTCACCGCCACAATCAGGAATATCCCGAGCACCGCGCGGTAGATCACGAACGGCCAGGTGGAGAATCGCTCCAGGAACTTCATCAGGCCCCAGATCGCGAAGAACGCCGACACACTGGCGACCACCAGCCCGAAGATCAGGTGCGGCCAGGCGTGGGCGGGCAGGTCGGCGTGGAACAATACCCACAGCTCTTTCAGCCCCGCGAGGGCGATCGCCGGCAAGCCCAGCAGGAACGAAAACCGCGCCGCTTCTTCACGCTTGAAGTTGAGGAACAGTGCGGCGGTCAGGGTCGAGCCCGAGCGGGAAACCCCTGGAATCAGCGCGCCGATCTGCGCAATGCCGACAATCAGCGCATCCCGCAGGCGCATTTCGCCCACCGTGCGCTTATGCCTCGCGCTGAGTTCAGCCGCCGCCAGCAGCACCGCCATCACCAGGCAGGAAATCCCGATCACCATCAGCCCGCGCAGCGGCGAGTTGCAGGAGTTGAGGGTCGACGACAAGGCTATCCCGGCAATCCCGATCGGAATCGTCGCCAGCACAATGGCCACCGCCAGCTTGAACCACTGGTTGTTGTAGTCACCCTGGCGCACCGCGGTGATGCTGCCGACCGTGACCTGGCGTACATCCTTCCAGAAGTAACTGACCACTGCTGCCAGGGCGGCCAACTGCATGGCCGCGGAAAACGCCGAGCCGGGATCCGGCCAGCCGAGCAGGGCGGGCACGATGCGCATGTGGGCGGTGGAAGACACGGGCAACAATTCGGTGATGCCCTGAATGATGCCCAGGATGCCTATTTGCAGGTAATCCAGGGACGCAAAGCCGACATCGAGGCCGCTGGTGCAGACGTTTGTCAAAGTACTTATCCTGAAAGCAAGGGGAGGGAAGTGACGCGGAGTTTAGTCTAACTTTGTAACGATTTTGTCGTTGACACGAGAAAAGCGCGATCGGTTCAGCAAGCAGAAAGCTTGGCCGGTGTATTGGCATTGCAGGTGGCTTTGTTGACAATGGCAGCCTGTTTTTTTGCCGAGATGCCCATGCCTGCAATCCCCGATACCACCGTCGAACTGATCGAGACCGGCCCGGAACACGCCACGTTGATCGCCAACCTTTACCAGTTCTACGCC
The DNA here is from genome assembly GCF_013386245.1 of Pseudomonas sp. 21615526. NCBI lineage: Bacteria > Pseudomonadati > Pseudomonadota > Gammaproteobacteria > Pseudomonadales > Pseudomonadaceae > Pseudomonas > Pseudomonas sp. 21615526. The sequence goes on from NZ_JACAOM010000023.1 coordinate 9,417, forward strand.
TACGAGTCCTCGGACTGGGAACAGGAAGATGTCGAGGTGGACGGTCGCTTCTACATCCATGAGGAGCACCTGGCCCGCTACTGGGAAGACCCGCAGTGGAGTGCCAACCTGCTGCTGGTCGACGGCTTCATCGCCGGCTTCCTGCTGATCGAAGGCAGCGAACTGCCGGGGATCGATGCGCTGGAACTGGCGGACCTGTTCATCCTCAAACGCTACCGCCGCAAGGGTATTGGCCGCGCCATCGCCACTCAGGTGTTGAGCAGCGGCGAGGCGAACTGGCTGGTGCGTTTCTATGATCAGGATGAAGTGAGCCAGGCGTTCTGGCGCACGGTGTTGGATAACCTGCCGCGTCCGGTGCAGGCCATCGAGCTGGACGATGAGCCAAACCTGCTGAGCTTCCTGGTGACGCGCGCAGCGCTGCACTGAACCATCAACTGAACGCGGCGCCAGCCCCTGCACTGAACAATGCCGCCTGCATCGCCTGTGGCGGCTGGCCGAACGCCCGCAGGAACGCCTGGCGCATGCGCTCGCGATCACCGAACCCGGTCTCGCGGGCGACCACTTCCACCGGATGCCGACTGGTTTCCATCATTGCCCGGGCGGCTTCCACCCGCAGGGATTCGATGGCCTTGGCCGGGGTTTGCCCGGTCTCCTCGCGAAACACCCGGCTGAACTGGCGTGGGCTGAGCCGCGCCACGGCCGCCAGGGCCTCGACCGAAAGGTCGTGGGTCAGGTTCTCCCGGGCGTAGGCCAGGGCCAACTGCACACGGTCGGACTTGGGGTCGAGTTCCAGCAACGCCGATAGCTGCGACTGTTCGCTGCCACGGCGCTGGGCAATCACCAGCTTGCGCGCGATGCGGCGGGCGAGGTCGCTGCCCAGGTCGTTCTCCACCATCGCCAGCGCCAGGTCCACCCCGGCGCTCATGCCGGCACCGGTCCAGATCTGGCCGTCAACCACGAACAGCTTGTCTTCCTCCAGGCGAATCTGCGGGTAGCGCTTGGCAAAGGCCGGTGCGTGCAGCCAGTGGGTGGTGGCGCGCTTGCCTTCGAGCAATCCCGCCTCGGCCAGCACGAAGATGCCCATGCACAACGAAGCAATCCGCCGCGACTGTTTGGACGCCGCCTGGACCAGCCTCGGCAGGCTGGCGTCAGGCAGTTGGAACTCCAGGTAACCGCTGACGATCAATGTGTCATAGCCCTCGGGCCGGATCGGCGTACTGTTCACCGAGAAGCCCTGGGACGTCATGATCGGGCCGCCACTTTCCGACACCAGGTGAAACTCATACGCCTGCTCGCCACGCAGCAGATTGGCGCACTCGAACACCGAGCCCAGGCTGAGGCTCAAGGATTGAAAGTTCGGGTACACCATCAGCGCAATGCTGTGCATCTCATCTCTCCAGGGGGCGCGGAGCGGTGATTGTCGGCGTGTGCCAGGGAAACGGCAACCGCCTTGGCGCAATGTCCGGAATCCTTGCGGACATGACATTGTGCGGTTTTGGCCCGGCTCCTAAGCTTGATTCCATTCCAACCCACATCACCCCGAGGCACTGGCACATGAAAGTATTGATGGTTTTGACTTCTCACGACCAGCTTGGCAACACCGGCCGCAAGACCGGGTTCTGGCTCGAAGAATTTGCTGCTCCCTACTACGCGTTCAAGGACGCCGGGGCCGACGTGACCCTGGCTTCGCCGGCCGGTGGGCAGCCGCCCCTGGACCCGGTCAGCGACCTGCCGGATTCGCAAACCGACCAGACCCGCCGCTTCGCCAGCGACCCGGCGGCGCAACAGGCCCTGGCCACCACCGTGAAGCTGGAGTCGGTCAACGCCGGCGACTTCGACACCGTGTTCTACCCAGGCGGCCACGGCCCGCTGTGGGACCTGGCAGAGTCGAAAACCTCCATCGACCTGATCGAAGCCTTCGAGCGTGCGGGCAAGCCGATTGGCTTTGTGTGCCACGCCCCGGGCGCCTTGCGTCACGTCAAGGCGGTCAACGGCGAGCCGCTGGTCAAGGGCCGGCGCGTCACCGGCTTCTCCAACTCCGAAGAAGCGGCGGTTGGGCTGACCGACGTGGTGCCTTTCCTGATTGAGGATGATTTCAAGGCGCTGGGCGGCACGTATGAGAAGGGTGCCGATTGGCAATCCTTTGTGATTGAAGATGGCCTGCTGGTCACCGGGCAGAATCCTGCCAGTTCCAGTGACGTTGCCAAAGCGCTGTTGAAGCTGACCGCGTAACCCGCTGAATCCCCCCCAAAAGTACGTTGTTGGTGGCTCCCCTGACCGGGAGCCGGCAGCTTCTGCTTGTCTGAAATTTGAATCCGGAACTTTCCCCCATGAGCAACAGCGCTTTAGGTACCCCGATCACACTGGGGCACCACACCCTGAAAAACCGCATCGTCCTGCCGCCGCTTACCCGCCAGCGAAGTGCCCAGCCCGGTGATATCGCCACGGACTTGATGGCGCTTTATTACCGCCAGCGTGCTACCGCCGGCTTCATGGTCAGCGAGGGCACGCAGATCGAGCCTCGCGGCCAGGGTTACGCCTGGACCCCGGGCATCTATACACCGGAGCAGATTGACGGCTGGCGTACCGTGACCGATGCCGTGCATGCCGAAGGCGGCGTGATCTTCGCCCAGCTTTGGCATGTGGGTCGTGTGTCCCATCACGAACTGCAGCCCGACGGCGCAGCACCCGTCGCGCCGTCGGCGATCCAGCCGCAGCAAGCCAAGGCATTCGTTGCAACCGGGCCCGGCACCGGTAAGTTGGTGCAGCCACCCGAGCCGCGCGCCCTGGCTACCGCCGAGGTCAAGGAGTTGGTGGGGCTTTACGCCCAGGCTGCAAAAAATGCATTGGCCGCAGGCTTCGATGGCGTGGAAATTCATTCGGCCAACGGCTACCTGGTCAACCAGTTCATCTCGGCGCATTCCAACCAGCGCGACGATGAATACGGTGGCTCACTGCACAATCGCCTGCGGTTCCTGCGGGAAATCGTCGAGGCGGTGGCCGAAGTAGTCGGCCCGCAGCGCCTGGGTGTGCGCTTTGCGCCGTTGTTCAGCGGCACTGACCAGGACCGGGTCTACATCGGCCTTGTCGAGGAAGACCCGCATCACACCTACATCGAGGCGATCAAGGTGCTTGAGGCGGCCGGCATCGCCTACGTGTCGATTGCCGAGGCCGACTGGGACAATGCCCCCGAGTTGCCCGAGTCGTTCCGCCAGGCGGTGCGTGACACCTTCAGCGGCCGGATCATCTACGCCGGCCGCTACACCGCAGAGCGCGGCGTGCGGCTGGTAGAGGCGGGGCTGGCAGACCTGATCGCGTTTGGCCGGCCGTACATTGCCAATCCCGACTTGCCCCAACGCCTGCTCAACGGTTGGCCGCTGAACCCGTTGAACGCGGACGGCCTGTATGGCGGCACCGAGGTGGGCTTCACCGATTACCCGGTGTATGCCGGGTAGGCACGGGCTACTCGATCGGGTATTTGCCGAATGCCGGGTGCTGCTCGGCGAGGGCCGCGTGGCGTTGCAAGTGGGGAAACGCATCGGCCTTCACGACGTCGGCTATCTTCAGCTGGGTGAAGGACCAGGCGACCGCCACCGTCAGGCTCGCCTGGGTCAGCGGCAAGTCGCTGTCGCGCTCGGCCACCCGCGCCTCCAATAACGCATAGGCCGCCAGCAGTTGTCCGGTCACGCGGTCGATCCACGGCTGATGCAGTTTTTCGGCGGGCCGCAGGTGATGTTCGTAGACGATCTGCACGGTCTTTTCGCACGCTGCCAGCGCCAGGCCGATCACTTGCAGATCCCTGGCAAGCGCTGGGGCTGACGGGGGCAGCAATCGGCTGCCGGCCGGCGCCAGGGCTTCCAGGTACTCGAGGATCAAGCCGGAATCCATCAGCACCGTGTCGTCGTCGAGCACCAGCGTCGGTGCCTTGACTACCGGGTTGATCCCGGAAAACTCATCGAAGGTGCTGAACACCGACAGTGCCTGGTGTTCGAACGCGACGCCGTACAGTTCCAGGGAAATGGCCACGCGGCGCACGTAGGGCGAGTCCAGCATGCCGACCAGTTTCATGAAGCCTCCATTAACCGCAGTGTTTTGTTCTGATGACGTTATAAACCGTTTTTCCGCATGTTTATCAATCCACCCGCAACACAATCTTGCCGATATGGTCGCCACCTTCCATGCGCGCATGGGCCTTCGCGGCGTCGGTATAGGCATACACCTCATCGATCATCGGCAGGCAACGCCCGGCCGACAGCACCGGCCACACGTGTTCGCGCAGTTGTGCGGCAATCGCGGCTTTTTCTTCCCGGGTGCGTGAGCGCAACAACGAGCCGGTAACGATCGCGCGTTTGCCGAGGATCGCCAGCAGGTCGATGTCTTTGGCGCGTGCGCCGCCGAGGAAGCCCAGCATCACCAGGCGACCTTCCATGGCCAGGGCGCTGATGTTGTCGTTCAGGTAGGAGCCACCCATGATGTCGAGGACCACATTGACACCCTTGCCCGCGGTCTTGTCAGCGATGACCTCGGCGAAATTCTGTTCCCGGTAGTTGATCGGCTCGGCTCCCAGTTCGCGGATGGCGGCGCATTTTTCCACGCTGCCGGCGGTGGCGAACGCTTCGATACCGAACTCGCGGCAGAGCATCAGCGCGGTGGTGCCGATGCCGCTGGTGCCGCCATGGATCAACACGCGCTGGCCTTTATGCGCACCGCCGATGCCGAACAGGTTGGCCCATACGGTGAAGAAGGTTTCCGGGATCGCTGCCGCCTGAATCCAGTCCAGGCCATCGGGAAGCGGCAAGGTCTGGCTGGCGGGCACTGCGCAGTACTGCGCATAACCGCCGCCATTGGTCAGGGCGCACACCTTGTCGCCCAGCGCGTACTCGCTGACGCCTTCGCCCAGCGCAACCACCACACCGGCCACTTCCAGCCCGGGAATCGGGCTCATGCCGGGTTTCATCGGGTACGTGCCGGCGCGTTGCAGGGCGTCCGGGCGATTGACGCCCGCGGCGTGCACGCGGATCAGCACTTCGCCGGGGCCGGCGACAGGTACCGGCTCCTGGCGTGGTTGCAGGACTTCGGGGCCGCCGGGGCTGGTGATTTCGATCAGGGTCATTTCGTGGGGCAGAGTCATTTGAGCGCACCTGTAGCAATGAACGTATGGGTTGGGACCGCGCCCGTTACCGAGCGGTTCAGCCTGCTGGCGATCCTGGGTATTTTCTCTGGTGCCCAGCATAGCCGTGATGAGTGATGCAATAATGCTGCGATTACACGTCACGCTGATGCAAAAATGCATCGAAGGGGAAAGCCATGAATTGGGACGATGCGCGGGTGTTCCTCGCGGTGTGCCGCGAGTCCACATTACGCGGGGCCGCGCGGGTGCTGGGGGTGGATCAGGCCACCGTGGGGCGACGGGTCAATGCCCTGGAAAAGTCCTTGAACGCAACGTTGTTCTTGCGCACCTCCGAGGGCTATGCGCTGACCGCCGTGGGTGAGGCCGCGTTGCAATCGGTGGAGAACATGGAGCGCTCGGCCCTTGACCTGGAGCGTCAGGTCCTGGGCCTGGACGACCGCCTGACCGGCACCGTACGGGTGACCACCACCGATTCCCTGGCCATCGACTTCCTGATCCCGGCCATTGCCCGGCTGCACGATGCGCACCCTAACGTGCGCGTGCAGATGGACGCTTCGACCCAGTTGCTTAACCTGGCCAAACGCGAAGCCGATATCGCGGTGCGCAATACCCGCCCGGACAACCCCGACCTGATCGCCCGGCGCATCGCCCGCTGGCCGGTGGGGCTGTTTGCCTCGCAGGCGTATATCGATCGGCACGGCGCACCCGAACCGGGCAGCCTGTTCGAAGGACACGACCTGGTGGTGTACCAGCCGCACCTGCAAAGCCAGAAGGACCTGACCCTGGTCAGCGAGCCGCTGGGACGCGGGCGTATTGTTGCGGCCTTGAGTTCAAGCCTGTTGGTTCGCCGCTCCATCGCCGCAGGGATCGGTATCGGTGAGGTTCCGATAGTTTCCGGCGAACGCGACGGCCTGGTGCGGCTGTGGCCGGACCGTACGCGGCCGTTGCCCTACGATGTGTGGCTGGTGACCCATGCCGACCTGCGGCACACCGCCCGGGTGCGGGTGGTGATCGACGAGATCGTCGCGGGGTTTGCCGGCACCGGGGAATAGTACGACTGCCTGAAAAGGCCGGGTGTCAGCCCGGCCAGAAATAAGCCGTCGCAGGAGAACGCAATCGGCTCAGCGTTGTAGGAAGGCCAGCAGATCTTCGTTCAAGGCTTGCTGGTGGGTCACCGCAAAACCATGGGGGGCATCCTTGTACACCTTCAACTGCGCGCCTTTGATCATCTGCGCGGCGACCTTGCCGGTAGTTTCGAACGGCACGATCTGGTCGCCATCACCGTGGATAACCAGGGTTGGCACGTCGATCCTGGCCATGTCCGGGCGGAAGTCGGTTTCCGAGAACGCGGTGACGCAATCCACCGTCGCCTTGAGCGAGGCGAGCAGGGCGATGTTCAGTGTTTGAGTCAATACACCGCTGGAGACCTGTTGGCCCTTGTTGATGCCATAGAACGGCGTATTGAAGTCTGCCAGGAACTGCGCGCGATCCTTCAGCAGCGCGGCCTTGAACCCGTCAAACGCTGCCATCTCGACACCTTGCGGGTAATCCGGCTTTTGCCCGAACAGCGGCGTCACCGCCCCCAGCAACACCAGCCCGGCCACGCGCGCGCTGCCATGGCGGGCGATATAGCGGCTGACATCGCCGCCGCCCATGGAGAAGCCCACCAGGGTCACGTCCTGCAGATCCAGATGGTTGATCAACTGGGCGATATCGTCGGCAAAGGTGTCGTAGTCGTTACCGGTCCAGGGCTGGTCCGAGCGGCCAAAACCACGGCGGTCGAACGCGATGGTGCGGTAGCCGCGGCTGCTCAGGTACTCCATCTGGTATTCCCACATATCGGCATCCAGCGGCCAGCCGTGGCTGAACAGCACCGGTTTGCCGGTGCCCCAGTCCTTGTAGTAGAGCTCGGTACCGTCTTGTGTGCGTAGGGTGCTCATGGCAAAACTCCTTGGGTGAGAGGGCAGCCAATACTATAGGCGCAGAATCTGACGAGGGACTTGTATGCCTGTGCTCGGTTGAACGGTTCAGCGTCTATGCTGGTCAACTGCTTTCTACCGTCTGAACAAACAGGTGAACGAAATGGCCAAGACTTACAGCTACGCCGCTCGTGACTCCAAGGATTCGCTCAAACCCTTCACGTTCGAACGTCGCGCCCCCGGGGCCGATGATGTGCAGATCGACATCCTCTATTGCGGCGTCTGCCACTCGGACCTGCACACCGTACGCAACGAATGGAAAAACACCCTGTACCCGTCGGTACCGGGCCATGAAATCGTTGGCCGAGTGACCGCCGTGGGCGCCAATGTCAGCAAGTTCAAGGTGGGCGATTTGGCCGGTGTCGGCTGCATGGTCGACAGCTGCCAGCACTGCGAATCCTGCGCCGAGGGCGAGGAGCAGTATTGCGAAAACAGCTTCACCGGCACCTACAACGGCCCGGCTTTTGGCGGCGAAAACACCTTCGGCGGCTACTCGGACAATATCGTGGTCAAGGAGAAGTTCGTCCTGCGGATCTCCCACGACGAGAGCAACCTGGCGGCGGTCGCGCCGCTGCTGTGTGCAGGCATCACCACCTACTCACCGCTGCACCACTGGAACGTCGGGCTGGGCAAGCGCGTCGGCGTTGTCGGCCTCGGTGGCCTGGGCCATATGGCGGTGAAAATCGCTCATGCCATGGGCGCCTACGTGGTGCTGTTCACCACCTCGCCGAACAAGCGCGAAGACGGCCTGCGACTGGGGGCCGATGAAGTGGTGGTGTCGAAGAACGCGGACGAAATGGCCAAGGTTGCCAACTCCCTGGACTTCATCCTCAACACCGTGGCCGCGTCCCACAATCTCGACGCCTTCCTCAACCTGCTCAAGCGCGACGGCACCATGACCCTGGTGGGCGCCCCGGATAGCCCGCACCCGTCACCGACCGTGTTCAACCTGATCTTCAAGCGTCGCAGCCTGGCCGGGTCGTTGATCGGTGGCATCCAGGAAACCCAGGACATGCTGGATTTCTGCGCCAGGCACGGGATTGTCTCGGACATCGAGATGATCGACATCCAGGGCATCAATGACGCCTACGAGCGCATGCTCAAGGGCGATGTGAAGTATCGGTTCGTGATCGACATCGAGAGCCTGAAGAAAGAAAAACACGCGGCCTGATTGATCGCCGCCGATCCCTGTAGGAGCGGGCTGGTGTGGGAGCGGGCTTGCTCGCGAAGGCGGTGTGTCAGTCGCTCAATAGGCTGGCTGAACCACCGCTTTCGCGAGCAAGCCCGCTCCCACCCAAGCCCGCTCCCACATTTTGATCTTCGCCGGTTTCTAGGCCGACAGGTGCTCATACAAAATCGTCGCACCCACCAGCATCAACACCACGCCGCCAACCATCTCGGCGCGCTTGCCGACCACAGTCCCCAACACCCGGCCAAGCATCATGCCGATGGTTACCATGGTCATCGTCGCCAAGCCGATCGCCGCAGCGGCCACCAGGATATTCACGTCGACAAACGCCAGGCCTACGCCCACCGCCAGGGCATCAATGCTGGTGGCAAACGCGGTCACGGCAAGAATCATGAACGAGTGCTGGCTCGGTTTCTCTTCCTCTGGATCATCGGCCTTCAAGCCGTTGTAGATCATGTGCAGGCCCAGGGCTACCAGCAGGGTAAAGGCGATCCAGTGGTCCCACTGTTCCACCCAGCGAGTGGCGGCCTGGCCGATGGCCCAGCCGATGATCGGCGTGATCGCTTCGATCACACCAAAGATCAGGCCGGCCCGCAGGGCTTCGGTCAGGCGTGGTTTGTGCAGGCTGGAACCTTTGCCAATGGCCGCCGCAAAGGCGTCCGTGGACATGGCAAGGGCGAGAAGAATCAGGGAAATGGGGTTCACGGTAAGGCTTCCAGTCGGGCTGTATGAGTCAACGACACAACCACACGCCCGACTTCAGGTATGGATGTGTCGCTGGTCTCACCAACCAAAATGGTGTTCGCACCACGGCATGTTGCCGAGAATGTTGATACGAACGCTTCGAGAATCCGAAGCAGGCTACTCCCCAACGAGGTGGCGGATCATAGCCGCGCAATCATGAAAATTTCGTTAAGGACGCCTCACGGATGTTCCAGGTGACAGCGCACCTGCTGACTCATCCCACCCGTCAACCGCTGCGGCCGCTCACAGCCTTGTGTACGCCTCGGGCAGCGGTCGAGAAAGAAACACCCACCCGGCAACACCCGGTTCCCCGGCAGCTCTGTCGGTGCACTGACATACGCGTCGTCCAGCGCCACCCCCAGCTTGGGCACCGCCTCCAGCAACAGCTGGGTGTACGGATGCTTCGGCTGCTCCAGCACTTGCTCGGCACACCCCAGTTCCACGATCTGCCCCAGGTACATCACCGCCACCCGGTCGGCCATGTGCCGCACCACCGAAACGTTGTGGGAGATCAGGATGTAGGTCAGCCCCAGCCGCCGTTGCAGCTCGGCCAGCAGGTTGAGGATTTGCGCCTGCACCGAGATATCCAGGGCCGAGGTCGGCTCGTCCAGCACCAGGATGCTCGGGTTGGACGCCAGCGCGCGGGCGATGGCGATCCGTTGGCGCTGGCCACCGGAAAACTGGTGCGGGTAACGGTCCAGGTATTCGGCACGAATGCCTACCTGCGCGGCGACCTTGGCGGCGATGGTGCGCATTTCACTCTTGGGCGTGTCGCCAAGGGCGAACAGCGGTTCGGTGATGATTTTCCAGATGGGCAGGCGCGGGTCGAGGGACGATTGCGGGTCCTGGAATACGATCTGCACATGCCGGTGGCGTTCCCGGGCACTTTCGTAGACCCAGTCCACTTCACCGTCACTGGGCTTGACCAGGCCCATCAGCAACTGGGCGAGGGTGCTTTTACCACAGCCGGACTCGCCGACAATCCCCAGGGTTTCCCCACGGCGAACCTGCAAGTCGATGCCGTTGAGGGCGTGGGCATAACCGCGCGGGCGGCCCAGCCAGTCGGTTTTTACCGGGAACTTGACCCGTACATCCCGCAAAGCCAGCAGTGAATCTTGAGACACGGTCATTGCACCGACTCCCCGGCAGTCAGCCAGCACGCACTTTTGCGGGTGCCGGCAGGGTTGATCAGGTCCAGGCGCGGGCGCTCGATGCATTGGCTCATGGCCTGGGGGCAGCGTTCGCGAAAGGTGCAGCCTGAGGGCAGGGCGGCAAGGTTGGGCACTTGGCCGGGGATGGTCAGCAGGTCGTCGCCGGGTTTCACCTGTTCCGGCAAGCCGCTGAGTAACCCTTGGGTGTAGGGATGGCGCGGGTCGCTCATCACCTGGGCGGTGGGGCCTTCTTCCACCACGGCGCCGGTGTACATCACATACACCCGGTCGCAGAACTGCGAGACCACAGCCATGTCGTGGGTGATCAGCAGGATCGCGGTGCCGCGTTCCCGGGCTTTTTCCCGCAGCAGCAACAGCACCTGGCGTTGCACGGTGACGTCGAGGGCAGTGGTGGGTTCATCGGCGATCAGCAACTGAGGGTCGCAGGAAAACGCCAGGGCGATCATCACCCGCTGGCGCATGCCGCCGGAGAGTTCGAAGGGGTAGCTGTCGAGCACCTGTTCGGGGTCGGCGATGTGCATGTCCCGCAGCAGGGCGATGGCCTTGGCACGGGCGGCGGCCTTGCTCAGGCGCTGGTGGTGGATGATCACATCGAGCATCTGCCGGCCAATGCGCCGGGTCGGGTTCAGCGCGGTCATCGGCTCCTGGAAGATCATCGCCGCGTCACGCCCGCGGATCTGCAGCAGCTCCTTCTCGCTGGCACCGAGCATGTCGCGGCCGAGCATCTGCAAGCTGCCGGCGGTGATCCGGTAACTGCGCTCCGGCAGCAGGCGCAGGCTGAGCATCGCGGTCACGGATTTGCCGGAGCCGGATTCACCCACTACGCCGACGACTTCGCCGGGGTTGACGTGCAACGACACGCCGTTGAGTGCCTGGACGTTGTTGCGGTAAGCCGGGAATTCCAGGCTCAGGTTGTCGATGGCAAGCACTGCCGGACTGGACATGGTCATTTCCCCTGTTGCCGTGGGTCGAGCAGGTCACGAACACCGTCACCCAGCAGGTTGAAGCCGGTCGCGGTGACCAGGATCGCCAGCCCCGGAAAGGTCGAGTACCACCAGTTGTCGAGAATGAAATTGCGCCCGGTGGCAACCATCGCGCCCCATTCGGCGGTGGGCTGTTGTGCACCCAGGCCGATGAAACCCAGGGCCGAGGCCATCAGGATCGCGCTGCCGATGTCCAGGCTCAGTTGCACCAGCAACGGCGGCATCGCATTGCGGCCTACGTGCCACGACACGATGTGCCAGCGCCCGGCGCCGAAGGTCTGGGATGCCTTGACGTAGCCCATCTGCCGAATGCTCAGGGCCTGGCCCCGGGCCAGGCGCACGTAGAAAGGGATGCGCACCACGGTGATTGCCAGCATCGCGTTGAACAGGCTCGGGCCCAGTGCGGCGGCCAGGGCCATGATCAGCACCAGGGACGGCACCGACAGCATGATGTCCATCAGGCGCATGATCAGGCTGTCGAAACGCCCGCCGATGATCCCCGACAGGCAGCCCAGCAGCCCGCCCACCAGGCAGGACGAAAACGCCACGAACAGGCCCACGCCCACCGACTGGCGGCTGCCGTACAGCACCCGGCTGAACAGGTCGCGGCCGACTTCATCGGTGCCGAACCAATGTTCGGCGGAGGGCTCGGCCAGGCGTTGCGCCAGGTTCAGGGCATTGGGGTCATGGCTCGCCAACCAGGGCGCGAAGGCCATGCAGATCAGCACGATCAAGGTGATGGTCAGGCCGGCGATGGTCAGCGGGCTGCGGCGTATTTGATAGCCCAGGTACTCCATTCGCGCACGCCAGGTGGGGCGCTGTTCCAGGGGCACCGGTACGGGCATGGTCAGGGGAGCGGTCATCTCAATTCACCTCGCCGATGCGCGGGTCGACCACCCGGTAGAGCAGGTCGATCAGCATGTTCAGCAGTACATAAATAAACGACACCAGGATCGCGAAGCCCATCACCGCCGGGAAATCCAGGGACTGGATCGACTTCACCACATAGGCACCCATGCCCGGCCAGGCGAACACGGTTTCGGTCAGCACCGCGCCGTACAGCAGGTCGCCGAGGGTCAGGCCGAGCACGGTGATCGACGGGATCAGCGCGTTGGGCAGGGCGTGGCGCAGGATCACCGCCCAGCGCGACAGGCCGTACGCGCGGGCGGTACGGATGTAGTCCTCGCCCAACTGGTCGAGCATCGCCGAACGAATCTGCCGGGCGACTACGCCGAGGTTGACGAAACCCAGGGTGACGGCGGGTAGGATCAGGTGTTCCAGGGCATTCAGGAACAGTGGGATATCGCCGGCCAGCAGCGAGTCGATCAGGTAGAACCCGGTGATGGTGCGCGGTGGTTCGAGGCCTTCATCCAGCCGCCCGCTGCCGGGCAGCCAGCCGAGCTGGCCGTAGAACAACACGATCAGGCCCAGGCCGAGCCAGAAGGCCGGCGTGGAAATGCCGGTAACCGCCAGCGTTCGGGCGATCTGGTCGATGGCGCGGTTGTGATACACCGCTGACAGCACCCCCAGCGGTACGCCCACCAGTACCGAGAGCAGCAGGGCGGCGACTGCCAGTTCGAGGGTCGCGGGGAAGAACGCTTTCAGGTCTTCCAGCACCGGGCGGCTGGTGCGGATCGAGGTGCCGAGGTCGCCGTGCAGCAGGTCGCTCATGTAGCGGCCGTATTGCTGGTACAGCGGCAGGTCGAGGCCCAGTTGATGGCGGATGTTCTCGACAATGGCGTCGCTGGCCCGGTCGCCGGCAATCAGGCGCGCCGGGTCACCCGGGATCAGGTGGGAGATGCAGAAGGTGATCAGCGAAACGCCGACGACGACCAGGATCAGGCCGAACAGGCGTTTGCGCAACATATTCAGGAAGGCCATGAGGGCTCCTCGGTAACGCGAGACATTTGGATCAGGAATACAGCCTGGAAAACACAGCAGGTCCAGTGTGGGAGCGGGCTTGCTCGCGAATACGATGGGTCAGTCATACATCGGGTAACTGATACACCGCTTTCGCGAGCAAGCCCGCTCCCACATTTGATCGCGTGTTACTTACTGATCTCAGCCACGTTGAACACCTGCTCCAGCATCGGATGGAACACATAACCCTTCACCGAATCACGCATCGGCAGGGTGTAGTTCTTCTGATAGAGGTAGGCGTACACGCTGTCCTTGAGCACGATCTTCTGGGCTTCCTGGTACAGCTCGGTGCGCTTGGCCGTGTCGTTGTTGGCCGCCGCATCACGAATCAGCTTGTCCACCACCGGGTTGCTGTAGAACGAACGGTTGCCCGGCAGGCCTTGCAGGGAGGAGTCGAACCAGAAGTTCATGTACATGTAGGGGTCGGAGAAGTCCGGTGCCCACGAGCCGATGGACACGTCGAAGTCACCCTTGCCCAGGCGCTCGCGCATGGTGGCGTTGGCCAGTTTTTCCATCTTCAGGTTGATCCCCAGCGGCGCCAGGCTGGCTTGCAGGGTCAGGCCGATGGATTCCCAGTCCGGGTCCTTGTCGGAGTACATGTAATTCAGGTTGGTGATTTTTTCCGGGAGTTTCTTCAGGTTCGCGCCCGCGCTGTCCAGGTCCTGTTTCATCAAGGGCAGGCTCGGGTCATTGGCCCACATGCCGGCAGGAATCGGCCCGTTCATCAACTTGGCCTGGCCCTTGAGGATGCCGTCGACAATGCCTTTGTAGTCCACCGCATCAACGATCGCCTGGCGCGCATTCTGGTTGTTCAGCGGGGCTTTCTGGTTGTTCAGGTACAGGTAGGTCACCCGCAGCGACGGGAATTCCTTGATCACCACGTCTTTCTTTTTGGCCAGGTTGGTGAGCTGGTCCTGGGGCATGTCTTCGGCGATGTCCAGGTCACCGCGTTCCAGTTGCAGGCGGCGTACCGAGGCTTCGCTGATGATCTTGATCACCACCTTGTTCAGCGCGGGCTTGGTGCCGGCGTAGTAGGTGTTGGGTTCCAGGGTCAGGCTCTGGCCTTTCTGCCAGTTACTCAGGCGAAAGGCGCCGGAGCCGGCGGTGTGGGTGGAGAGGTAGGCGTTGACGTCGCCCTGTTTCACCACGTCCGGGTTGATGATGCCGGCGCCGTTATGGGCGAGGGTGTAAAGGAAGGGCGCGTAGGGCTTGGCCAGGGTGAACCGCACGGTGAGCGGGTCGACCACGGTGACTTTCATGTCATCCGGGAACGCGCCCGACGGGCCTTGCTTGAGCTGCATCACGCGGTCGAAGGAGAACTTCACCGCATTGGCGTCGACCTCGGCGCCGTCATCGAACTTGTTGCCGGGCTTGAGTTTGAAGTCCCACACCAGGCCGTCGGCCGAGGTGGTCCAGCTGTCGGCCAGGTCGCCCTTGACCTCGGTGCTGCCCTTGCCGTTTTCGACTTTGTAGGCCACCAGCTTCTGGTACGCCGGGTACGTCACCGCCCAATCGTTGTTGTCGATGGTCACGGCCGGGTCGAGGGTTTGCGGGTCGGCGGCCTTGCCGATCATCAAGGTGTCTTTGGGGGCGGCGGCACTTGCCGATTGCCACGCGCCCAGGCTCAGGGCGGCGCACAGCAGGGAGAGTGCGAGGGTCTTGCGGTTGCTTGGGGTCATGCCGGTTTCCTTGATTATTTAGAGGAAAAAGCGGGTTGGTTTATTTTTATGAAATCTATAACCGGGCAGTTGGAGCTAAAGGGTGCTGCTAATTATTGTGATGGTACGGTCCTTGTGATCAGTGTGACTCCTCAATTAATGGGAAAAGTTCGGCATCCGGCAACTCGTAGTGCCACCACTCGGTGGCAATCGCCTTGAAGCCGGCGCCGAGCATGATGCCCAACAACAGCAGGCGGTTGCGCTGCACCTGCGGCGGCAGGTCGGGGTAGAACTGGTGGGACTTGGGCTCCATGGCATCAAACGCCGTGCCCATGTCCAGGGGGGTGCCGTGTTCATCAATCAGTGTCAGGTCGACGGCCACGCCGCGGGTGTGGTGCGAGCCCAGGCGCGGGTCGCGCACGTAGTCCGGGTTGGGCAGGGCCTGCCACAACAGTTGCTGGGCGTAGGCCGGGCGATAGGCGTCGTAGATCAGCAGGGTCATGCCGGCCTGGCGTGCCAACAGGCTCGCCTTGCGCAGGCAGGCCGCCGCTTCGGTGTGCAGCAGGCAGCGGGTGTTGCGGTAGATCACGGTGCCTGCGAGGTTGTCGGCACTGGCGTAGATCAGGTCGACCTGTACCGGGTATTCCGGTGGGGCGATTTCTACCAATGGGCTGGTTTTCACTCAAAGATTTCCTTTCCAGGGTCAGGATTCGAACTGGCCGAAGGCCTGTTGCAGGGCGCGGTTTTTTGCCAGGCGTGCATCCAGTCGCTCGCCGTAGCGGTCAGCGACGGCAGACACCATCAGGTTGAACAGGCACGTCAGGGGCGCCATGGAGTCCCAGAACTGGCCGACATCGGTTTTCAGTTGCAGCAGGTCCAGGTCGTAGTCCCGGGCCCAGGGGCATTGCAAGTCAGTGATCAGCGCCAAGGGTAGACCCTGGGCGTTCGCGGTCTCGCAGAACGTGGGCGTGATGCTGGAATAGGCGCGGAAGTCCGCTGTGATGGCGTAGGGTTTTTCAAAGCCGGAGTTCAGGGTCTCGGCGTAGATCCCCGACAGGCCATCGACGTAATAGACCTTGGGACGGATGTATTCCAGGTGGCTGTGGAACGCATTGAGGATGCCTCGGGTGGACTGGATGCCGAGGATGAACACGGCGTCGGCGTCCACGATGTGCTGCACGATGTCGGCGAAACCCTGGCTGCGGGCCAGGCCGTACACATGCTGGATGGCTTCGATCTCGCGGTTGAGGGAACGGTCGAGGGCGTCTTCCTGATCGTTCTCCTGGCGAAACGCGCCCAGGCGGTCGGTGATCAGCCAGGAGGCTTGCGGGTCGCCGCGCAGGCCTTGCTTGACGTCATCGAGGTTGCGATAACCCAGGGTTCGCAAGAAACGCCCCACTGAAATCCCGGTGGTGCCGGCTTGCTGGGCGATGCTGTCGGCGGTTTCGAACGGCAGCTGTTGCAGGTTGCCCAGCAGGTAGGTCGCGATGCGCTTGCCGGTGGGCGTCAGCGTCGGGAACTGCTGTTCCAGCGTCCGCTGGAAGCTGTTTTTATCCATGACGTTTTCGCGCAGGCCGGTCATTGATGTTACTCATGTTTCATGATTTTGATGTCTGTTAGAAACATAACATCGGCAATCGCGATAACACAATGGCTTTCTTTGCACTGGGCGGGCAGGGGGGGACAAGCGGCGATCAAGGCCGCTGGGGTTTCACCGAAGTACCGAACGTATTGCCCATGCGCACACTGGTCGCTGCGGGTGTAGAGAGCCCGATCTGGTTCGGCTTGCGTTTGTCGATGGGCACCTGTTGCGCTTCCTGGTTCTTTTGCGTGGCCTTGGCGGCGTCCGGGTTGTTGCCCATCTGCTGGCTCAGGCAGCCATAGTCCGGTGCCTTGTAGCCATCCACATTGACCTCGGTGCAGCCATTCGGCGTTCCTTCGGCGTGGGCCATCAGCGGCAGGGCAGCACACAGCAACAGGCTGGCGAGGGTCGGGAACAGGTTCATCGGTGCCTCCTGGCGAGCCCTGGGAAATGGGCCGGTATGGCTCGAAAGTGTAGTGCAGCGGGCTGCCCGTCACCGTGATGTTTTTTTTGCTGGCACCGTAACATCAGGTTCATAAACTGGCCTCAGGATGACGGTTTTGTAGGCTATGTCGGACGTGTTGCGATGCTGAGCAGGGGGGCTTGGAGGCGCGCGGGCTGCTGCCTGGCTCTGCTGTTGGGGCTGGCGCAGGCCGTGCGCGCCGAAGTGACCCTGGACCTGCCCGCGCAGAACCTGGATAGCGCCCTGCAGGCGTTCAGCCATGCCACCGGCATGGCGGTGCTGGTGGACCGCGAGTTGACCCGGGGCCGGCGCTCCATCGGCGTGCATGGCCGCTACAGTGCGCAGCAAGCCCTGGGCCTGCTGCTGACAGGGAGTGGCCTGATGGCGCGTTATGCCCGCAGCGATGCGTTCACCCTGCAAGTCCCCGAGGTCAGCCAGCCGGCCACGACGCGGGGGCTGAAGGCAGGGCATGCAGCACGGATCAACAACAGCTATGCCGCGGCCTTGCAGCAGGCGATCGAACGCAGTTTGTGCCGTTCGCCGCTGACCCGCCCCGGCAGTTTCCGGGCGCTGGTGCAGGTGTGGGTCAACGGTGACGGGGTGATCGAACACAGCCGCCTGGTCAGCTCCACCGGTGACCTGCAGCGTGACGAAGCGCTGGTACGCGGCCTGGGCGCCACCCGGGTCGAACGTCCGGCGCCCAGTTCGCTGCGCTTGCCGGTGACCTTACTTTTGATGCCCGATTCAACAGGAACACGCATGGAATGCACAGCAGGGGAAGGAGTTTCCGGGGCATGAAAGATACCGGCCACAGCATGATGGTCAGCCTGTTCCTGGCGTCCTACGAGGACTTCAAGGTACGCCTGCGCAAGCGCCTCGGGTCCGAGGACCTGGCCAACGACGTGCTGCACGAGACCTACCTGCGGGTCGACCGCATGGACATGCCGCCG
Source organism: Pseudomonas sp. 21615526 (assembly GCF_013386245.1). Classification (NCBI taxonomy): domain Bacteria; kingdom Pseudomonadati; phylum Pseudomonadota; class Gammaproteobacteria; order Pseudomonadales; family Pseudomonadaceae; genus Pseudomonas; species Pseudomonas sp. 21615526. The sequence continues at coordinate 27,188 of NZ_JACAOM010000023.1, forward strand.
AACTTGGCGCAACCCAATGCCTACCTGTATCGAATGGCGCTGAACATCGCCGCTGACCGACGCCAGGCGGATGCGCGACTGTTGACCGGCAGCGAAGTCGAAGAGCTGCTGCAGACCGTCGATGAAGCCCAGGACCCGTCGCGGGTGGTGGGTGGCCAGCGGGAAATCCAGTCCTTGCTCAAGGCCCTCTACGAACTGCCGGCGCGGCGGCGCCAGATCCTTATTGCTGCACGTCTGGAAGAGGCGCCACACCTGGAGATCTCCAGGCGTTTCGGGATTTCCACGCGCATGGTCGAAAAGGAAATCAAGGCCGGGCTGGGCCACTGTGCACAGCGCCTTGAAAGAAAAGTGATCCAGCGGTTCGGTCCCGGGGCCGGAAAACCGTCTTAGTGATTGAGTCCCTGATAATCCGTTGAGTACCTGCGCGCTTGAACATTTTTAACCTCTCCGCTGCCCGTGCTGCGCCCGACAGCCCCCTGCACGATGAAGCGCGTGACTGGCTGGTGCTGCTGACGTCGGGCCGGGCCACCGTTGCCGATGCCAAGGCGTTGCGCCAGTGGTGCGCCCAGAGCCCGGAGCATGCCCGGGCGTTCGAGCAGGCCAAGGTGTTGTGGCAGCAATTGGCTCCCGCCGCCGAGCAGTTTTCCCGGCCGCGGCATTTTGGGCGGCGGGCGTTTTTGGGCGGGGCGATTGCGGCGTCGGCGGCGGTGTTGATGGTGCGGGTGACGGTGCCGGGTGGGTTTGCCGGGTTGACGGCGGATTACCGCACCGAGGTCGGCGAGCAGCGGCGGGTGGAGTTGGGTGATGGGGTTCGGCTGGAGCTCAATACGCAGACGCGGATCAGCCGGCGTGAGGGTGGGATTGAGTTGTTGGAGGGGGAGGTCGAGGTGCTGGCCGATGCTGCGATGCCGCTTCAGGTTCAGGCGGGTGGAGGGTGGTTGAGTGCGGCTCGGGCGCGGTTCAATGTGCGCAATACGGATCACAGTGTGTGTGTGACGTGTATTGATGGGGCGCTGTTGGTGGGTGTTGGGGGGCGTACGGTTCGGCTTGAGGGTGGGCGGCAGCTGACTTATGACGCCAGCGGTGTGGGTGAGCCGGTGGCGGTGGACGTGCAGGCTGTGGTGGCTTGGCGGGAGCAGGTGCTGGTGTTTGATAATGCGACGCTGGCGACGGTGGTGGATGAGATCAATCGCTATCGGCCGGGGATGTTGCTGCTGATGAATGCGCAGTTGGGCAAGCGGCGGGTGCAGGCGCGGTTTAGTCTGCATCAGTTGGCGGGGGTGGCGCTTTTGATTCGCGATGCGTATGGGGCCAAGTGTACGGAGTTGCCTGGCGGTGTTGTTTTGTTGAGTTAGATCGGTGTGCATATCCGTTATTGGGGTAACGAC
>NZ_JACAOM010000023.1:28646-35331 GCF_013386245.1 Pseudomonas sp. 21615526
GAGTGGTGGGGCAAGAGCGTTTTGCTTACTTTTGACTGTGCCGGCATTCCGGCTTTTCGAAAGTGAGCGGAACCCATATCAGCCATAACAAAAATAACGGATATGTACACCACCCCAAAAAGCCCTACCGCAAGGGCCCCAAAACCTGCCGATACCGCTCCACCCCCTGGCCCGTCTCCCGCACCAGAACCACCTCGATCCCCAGCGGTTCATCCTGCCGATTCCCACTCAACTGCCGCCACCCCTTGTCCCAAACCCGCACCTGCAAATCCCTGACCTGCCCAAGCACCGCCACCGCATCCCTGGGCGCCGGCAGCGGATACCGATCCCGCGCCGGTGCAGCTGCCCGGTACAGCGTGTCGCCCTTGAGCCACCACCGCACCCGCTGCAACCCATCCCCAGGAATCGGCGCACTCCGGATCACCTCCAGCCGAAACCCCTTGCTGTCCGAACTCCTCACCGACACCGCCGCCAACCCGCCAGGCTTCGGCGCGTCTTCGCCAATCGGCGGCCCCAACTCAACCCCCGCGCGCAAGCTCACATCCAGCTGCATCTGGTTCAGCGCCCGCAACAACACCTCAGTCTGCTCACTGCTGGCCTGCAAATGCTGATCAGCCCGGGTCACACTGTCCAACCCGCGCCAGGCAATCACACTGACCACCGCCATCAACATGATCGCCACCATCACCTCGATCAGCGTAAAACCCTTCTGGTCACTCATGACTCACCACCCGCAACAACCCCGCCGCATCCCGTTGCAGGCTCAGGCTGTATTGCCCATCCGACAGCACCACCCGCATGGGCGGGTTCACCCATTCAGCATCCAGCACCAATGTTTTCCCGGGCTCGATGCGCACCTGCATCGACGCACTGTCCCAGGCCCGCGGACGCAGTTGCTGATCGCCGCTGAAGTTCTCCACTCCCAGCCCATCATCGGTCACGCGGCTGAAGCGAAATCCCTTGGCATCGGCTTTCCAGGTAATCGCCCGGCCATCGGCACGCGCCTCGGCCTGGGCCACCTGCAGCAATTGGCTCAAGCGTTCCGCGTCCTTGCGCAGCAGGTGCAGCGGATCAGGCTTGATGCTCAGGCTGATGGCCGCACTGGCGATGCCGATGATCACCAGCACCACCATCAACTCGATCAACGTGAAGCCCTGCTGTTTCATTTTTTGCTCCCTGATCAACCGCTGAAATAAAAAGGTGTGAATTGCCCTGTAGCCTGAGGCGACGGACAAACAGGAGGTCCCGCCCATGGCATTCATCCATCGTTTTTCACCCGCCCATGGCGTCCAGGCCGTGGCGTTGCTGGCGGCGCTGGCAGGGGTTGCGACCTGGACGCCACTGTTGCTCACGTCGGCCGAGTCCCACACCCCGCAGGCCGCGCCCCAGGCGTTGGCGGCCCGCAGCGACAACCCCGCCGTGCAATGGTTTTCCAATACCCCGGCGGTGATGCAGATCAAGGTCTCCGGGGTGCTTGCCGGGGCGCGTGGGGCGGTGGCGATCCTCAGTCTCAACGACGGCCCGCCCCGCAGCTTTTTGTTGGGTGAACGCCTGAGCCCCGGCGTGCGGCTGACGGCCATTGAAGGCGATAGCGTGGAGATCGAGCGCGGCGCGGAAAAAATCCGCGTGCCCCTCGACAAGTTGCCCGACGGGCCGACGTTGCCAAGCCTCATTCGGCAGTAACCGGGCGCTTCACCGGCGGGCGCCCCAGCAGTGTCTCCAGGCGTGCCAGGGGGGGCGCTTCCCGGGTGGCGTCCAGCACCTGCACGCTGACCTGGAACAGGCGCCCATCCGGCCCGTTGCTGATGGTCTGTTCGCAACGCAGTTTCAGCCGGCCCTGGTCGCAGTCGAACGTCTTGCGCCCGGTGCTCACCCGACCTTCCAGGCGCAGTTCCGCCATCCGGCCCTGGGCTGCCAGCAGCGCCATCGACTTGTCCCGCAGCAGGCCGTTGCTGGTGGTCATCAGCCCGGCCACGCGTACCGCCGCCGCCATGGCCACGGCGATGATCGCCAGTGCCACCAACACTTCAATCAGGGTGAAACCTTGCTCGTTGCGGGGCCCGCCCATGGCGTACTCAAAACCGGGAAACAGGCCCGCAGACTAGCCCCGGGAGTTGACCGATTGGCGACCAAAGCTCCCGAGGATTTTCAACATGACTGACATGTGTTCTTGCAACACTGCGCCACGAAATGCACTCAAGCCAAGGAATGTCGACATGGATATCGCACACTTCACGTCAGCGCGCAGGCAGCGCGGTTTCACCCTGATCGAGATCATGGTGGTCGTGGTGATCCTGGGGATTCTGGCGGCGCTGGTGGTGCCCAAGGTGCTCGACCGCCCCGACCAGGCGCGGGCCACAGCGGCCCGGCAGGACATTGGCGGACTGATGCAGGCCCTGAAACTCTACCGCCTCGACCACGGCTCGTACCCGAGCATGAACCAGGGCTTGAAGGTGCTGGTGGAACGCCCGGCCGATGCGAAAAACAGCAACTGGCGCGCCTACCTCGAACGCTTGCCCAACGACCCGTGGGGCAACCCGTATCACTACCTCAACCCTGGGGCCAACGGCGAAGTGGATGTGTTCTCCCTCGGCGCCGACGGGAAACCTGATGGTGACGGCGTGAATGCCGATATCGGCTCCTGGCAGCTGTAAGGCCGGCGATGAACAGCCATTCGCCTACAGCGGCGAAGCAGCGCGGCATGGCGATTATCAGTGCCTTGCTGATCGCGGCCGTGGTCGCGGTGCTTGCCGGCGCCATGCTCACCCGGCAAACCGTGTTCACCCGCAGCCTGGAAGCTGAACAACTGCGTATCCAGGGCCAATGGTTGTTGAATGGCGGCCTGGAAACCAGTCGCCAGCTCCTGTGGGACGCGCGCCGCCAGGACGTGTTGACCCGGCTCGATCAACCGTGGGCACGGCCCCTCGGCGGTGCTTTCGAGGGGCGGATTGAGGATGAGCAGGGCAAGTTCAACCTGCGCAATCTGGTGACCCAACAACACCTGGACGCCGGGCAATTGCAGAGCTTCGAACGCCTGTGCCAGTTGATCGGCATCGAGCCGGCCGTGAGCCGCCGCATCAGCCGGCGGGTGATCGACTCATACGACCAGCGCGAGCTCGGCGCCTCGCTTACCGGCGGTTTCAACAGCAGCCGGGATACCTCGCCCGGTGCCGCCGCGCCATTGATCCCGGCCAAGTACCCGATGTTGCGCAGCCTCACCGACCTCAGCGGTATCGAAGGCCTCGACCCGCGCCAACTGCGGCGCATGGCGAGCTATGTCAGCGTGCTGCCCGGCAATACCTGGGTCAACGGCAATACCGCCAGCGCCGAGGTACTCAGCAGCGTGGTGCCGGGGCTCAGCCTGTCCCAGGCCCAGGCACTGGTGGCCGAGCGCGACGGCGGGCGCTGGTTTGTCAATCGCGGGGATTTCGTCAACCGGTTGCGCATGCCACAAGTCGCGGTGGACACGGTGCAGGTGGGGATCACCAGCGAGTGGTTTCGCGTGCACGGCCAGGCGCGCCGCGAGCAGCGTCGGGTCACGCTGGAGGCGTTGCTGTATCGCCCCGAAGACCGTCAGCCTCAGGTGATCTGGTCGCGGGTGGGCGTATGAAGCGTTTGCGCATCGGCTTGCCGCCGCTGGATGAACTCACCACCGAGAGCCAGGTGCAATTCGCCTGGCTGGACCGCGCCGGGCAGGTCAGCCAGCAGGGCGAGGGCCGCCTGGCGCAATGGGCGAATACCCAGGCGGAGTGTTTTCTGCATCCACGGGACAGCTTGCTGACCAGCCTGGAGCTGCCGCAATTGCCCTCCGCCAAGGTCGACGATGCAGTGACCTGTGCGGCCCAGGCATTGATCCTCGGCCCGCTGGAATTGATGCATGTGGCCCACGGTCCACGGGACAGCAGCGGCCTGGTGCAGGTCGGCTGGTTGCCCAAAAGCAGCCTTGAGCACCTGGGCCGGATAACGACCCAGCTGCAAATCAAAGTGCGCGGGCTGTACCCGGCGCCGTATGCGTTGCCAGTCAGCGGGCAACCGAGCGCGGCATTCAGCGACGGGCATTTGCTGCTGCGCCTCAGTGTCCAGCAGGGTGCGGTGCATCCGTTGGGACAGCCCGCGCTGGATGATCTGCTCGCCACCGGTGTCGATGTGCTCCATGTGGCCGACGATGCCCGTTGGAGCGGTACCGCGCCGGGCTGGGGTTTGCACGGTCGGCTCCAGCAGGCGGCCACCGGTGGCTGGGGCAGGGCGGCGGCCTGCACGGCGCTGGCGGTCGCCATCTGGGCCCTGGGCCTGAACCTCTACGCCGCCCGCCAGGTCGACGAAGGCCAACGCCTCAAGGCGCAGATGAGCCAGCAAGTACGCCAGGCCTTCCCCGAACTGCCGGTGATTCTCAACCCGCTGCAACAAGCCCGTCAGCAACTGGCCGCACGCCAGAGCGGCGCGGCGGCCGAACCTGGGCAGCGCTTTACCGGCTTGCTGGCGCTGGCGGGCAGCAGCCTGCCGTCCATGGCGGGCAGCGTCGAGAGCTTGAGCTACGAGCAAGGCCGCCTGCAGCTGAGCCTGCTGCCCGACGCCCGGACCCCGGCGCTGGCCGCTGACGCGCAGGCGCTGCTGGCCCAGGCCGGGTTCAGCGCCCGTCGCGACGACCAGGGCTGGACAGTCGGCCCGCTTACCGAGCGCGTTGAAGCCGATGCAGACGATGAGGCCGAAGATGAATAAGCGTTGGCAGCTTCTGCGCAGCCAGGCCCAAGTGTTCTGGAACGGCCTGGCCATGCGTGAAAAACGTCTGTTGGTGGGTGCCGGCCTGGTGCTGGCGGGCCTGCTGACCTGGTTGCTGTTGATCCAGCCACCGCTGAAGAAAATCGACTACTGGCAAGCCGAAACCCCGAAACTGCGCAGCCAGGCCGAGGCCTTGCAGGTGCTGCTGCAAGGCGTCGCCCCAGCCCCGCGCAGCAGTGACCTGGAAACCGCCTTGCACCAGTCCCTCGACAACGCCGGGTTGCAGGGCCGCTATCAATTGCAGCCGCAGGACACCGGCAGCTGGCGCCTGACCTTCGACGACGCCCCGGCGGACGCGGTGATCGACTGGCTGCTGGCCAACCCCCGGCCGTTCTCCCTGGAAGTCTCTGCGGCCCGCCTGCAACGCGCAGGCGAGGCCACCCCTTCAAACTCGGCCGGCACCTTGTCCGGGACCGTTCGCATGGATCAGGCGCCTGGCGCTAAGGAAGCTTCATGAAGTGGTCATTGCCCAACGCTGCGCCTTATCGCAAGGTCGCCCCTTTGCTCTTGTTGGCGCTGGGAGCGTGCAGCAACCCCCAATCCTCCGCGCCGTTGCTGGTGGACAGCGAGCTCGGCCAACCCCTGGCCGACACCCGGCGCAGCGGCGACACACCACTGGACCGCCAGCGCGAAACCGTGCCGCCACCCCGGGTGCAACACCCGGTGACCAACAGCGCCCGCAGCCATGGCGCCGCACCGGCCAGGGCGCGCAACCCGCTGGGTGATCAACCGGTACAACTGAACTTCGTCGACGCCGATATCCAGGCGGTGGTGCGCGCCTTGTCCCGCGCCACCGGCCAGCAATTCCTGGTGGACCCGCGTGTCAAAGGCAACCTCACGTTGGTCAGCGAAGGCCAGGTACCGGCGCACCAGGCCTACGACATGCTGCTGGCGGCGCTGCGTATGCAGGGCTTCAGCGTGGTCGACGTAGGCGGCGTGGCCCAGGTGGTGCCTGAGGCGGACGCCAAGCTGCTGGGCGGGCCGATCTACAGCGGCGCCAACCCTGGCGGGCAGGGCATGCAGACCCGCACCTTCCGCCTGCAATACGAAAACGCGGTGAACCTGATCCCGGTACTGCGCCCGATCGTGTCGCCGAACAACCCGATCAACGCCTACCCCGGCAACAACAGCATCGTGATCACCGACTACGCGGAAAACCTGGCGCGGGTGGCACAGATCATCGACGGCATCGACACCCCGAGCGCCATCGACACCGACGTGGTGAAGGTGCAGAACGGCATCGCCGTGGACATCGCCGCCATGGTCTCGGAACTCCTCGAAACCCAGGGCGCCGACCAGACCCAGAAGATCAACGTGATCGGCGACCCGCGCTCCAACTCCATCATCATCCGCGCCGGCAGCCCGGAGCGCACGGAACTGGCGCGCAACCTGATCTACAAGCTCGACAACGCCCAGAGCAACCCGAGCAATATGCACGTGGTGTACCTGCGCAACGCCCAGGCCGGCAAGTTGGCGCAGTCGCTACGGGGCTTGCTCACTGGTGAGAGCGACACCGGTACCAGTGATAATGCCCGTGGCAAGTTGAGCAGCATGGGCGGCAACACCCAGGGTGGCCAGGGCAGTACCCAGAACAGCAGCGGCACTCCCACCGGCAGCGGCACTGTCCAGCCCAGTGGTTACGGGCAGGACACCAGCAGCATCGGAGCCTCTTCCCCTACCGACCAGAACACCGCGTTCAGCGCCGGTGGCGTGACGATCCAGGCGGACGCCACCACCAACACCTTGCTGATCTCGGCGCCGGACCCGCTGTATCGCAACCTGCGGGAGGTGATCGACATGCTCGACCAGCGTCGCGCCCAGGTGGTGATCGAGAGTTTGATCGTCGAAGTGGGCGAGGACGATGCCAGCGAGTTCGGGGTGCAGTGGCAGGCGGGGAACCTGGGCG
>NZ_JACAOM010000218.1:0-365 GCF_013386245.1 Pseudomonas sp. 21615526
CGACCCGGTGGACTACAAGCTCCACGAACTGGGGGACTGGGCGTTGAACCAGTCCCTGCCGATTCCCACGTTCTACTCCTAGAAGAGGTGCCCATGCAGCTTTTAACCTTACCGCCCTCGCCCGCTCTTGCGACCTCGATCCGCGCCACGGCCCAGGTCTTCGAAGACCCCAAATCCCAGGCGCTGCTGGCGCACATCCAGCAAGTCGCGCCCAGCGAAGCCAGCGTGTTGATCATCGGCGAAACCGGCACCGGTAAAGAGCTGGTGGCGCGCCATATCCACAACCTCAGCGCCCGGCGCAACCGGCCCTTCGTGGCCGTGAACTGCGGCGCGTTTTCCGAATCCCTGGTGGAAGCCGAGCTGTT
>NZ_JACAOM010000218.1:374-743 GCF_013386245.1 Pseudomonas sp. 21615526
AGGAACGCGAAGTGGTGCGCCTGGGCTCACGCAAAAGCATTCCCATCGACGTGCGGGTATTGGCGGCCACCAACGTTCAGTTGGAGAAAGCCATCAATGCCGGGCATTTCCGCGAAGACCTGTACTACCGCCTAGACGTGGTCAGCCTCGAACTCAGCCCCCTGCGGGATCGGCCCGGTGACATCCTGCCACTGACCCGGCATTTCATCGAAGCCTACAGCCAGCGCCTGGGTTACGGCCCGATCACCATCAGCCGCGAGGCCGAGCAAAAGCTCAAAAGCTACAGCTGGCCGGGCAACATCCGCGAGCTGGAAAACGTGATCCACCACACCCTGCTGATCTGCCGCAACGGGGTGATCGAGCGCGACG
>NZ_JACAOM010000219.1:0-1729 GCF_013386245.1 Pseudomonas sp. 21615526
GCACGGTGCTGGCCGAAGGCTTGAAGGTGCCGGCGTTCAATCTGTTTCCTACCCATCGCTCCTACGATTCGCCGACCCTGGCCGGGCCTTTCGCTCAATTGACCACCGCCGCCATCGATGCCGGCATCGCCCGTGCCGCGTTGCGTGACACGGTGCAGTTCGTCCGGCAATTCGCCCGTCCATGGATCGATGCCGGGGTGGAAAACGCCAGTGAAGACCCGCTGACTATCATCCAGGTCGGCGCGCTGGATATTCGCCTGGAAGCGGCGGAAGCCTTGCTGGAGCGGGCCGGAAAGGCCCTGGACGCCGCGCGCCCGGCACCCGATGAAGACAACGTTGCCCACGCCTCCCTGGCTGTCGCGCGAGCCAAGGTACTGACCACTGAAATCGCCATTGAAGCCAGCAACAAGCTCTTCGAACTCGGCGGCACCCGCTCCACCCTGAAGAAGCACAACTTCGACCGTCACTGGCGCAATGCACGGGTGCATACCCTGCATGACCCGGTGCGCTGGAAGTATCACGTGGTGGGCAACTGGCTGCTCAACGGCGCCAAGCCACCGCGTCACGATTGGTCTTGACCCATGGCCGAGCTGTTTAAAAACATCTATTGGGCCGACATCGGCCAAGCCTGCCTGGAAACCCTGAGCATGCTCAGCGCGGCCCTGGGTTTTACCGTGCTGCTGGGGTTGCCGCTGGGGGTGCTGTTGTTCCTCACCGGCAAGCGCCAGTTGCACGAAACCCTGGTGGTGTATCGGGCGCTGTCGGTGGTGGTCAACGTGCTGCGCTCGCTGCCGTTCATCATCCTGCTGATTGTGCTGATCCCGGTGACCACCCTGCTGGTGGGCACCTCCCTGGGCGTGGCCGGTACGATTCCGCCGTTGGTGGTGGGCTGTACGCCGTTCTTTGCGCGGCTGGTGGAAACCGCCTTGCGCGAAGTCGACCGTGGCGTGGTGGAGGCCACCCAATCCATGGGCGCCAGCACCTGGCAGGTGATCCGCCACACGCTGTTGCCGGAAGCCCGGGGCGGGCTGCTGGCAGCGGTCACTGTCACCGCGATTGTGCTGGTGGACTACACCGCCATGGCCGGGGTGATCGGTGGCGGTGGCCTGGGCGACCTGGCTATCCGCTACGGCTATCAGCGTTTCCAGACCGACGTGATGGTGGTCACCGTGTTGCTGCTGTTGGTGCTGGTGCAGGCCCTGCAGATGACCGGTGACCGTTTGGTGGCGCATTACAGCCGCCGTTGATTCCTATAACTAATGCCTTCGGAGCAACCATGAAAAAATCCCTGGCCATCTTGGCCGCTGTCTTGTCCTTCAATGCCTTTGCCAACGAGACGCTGGTCGTCGGCGCCACGCCCGTGCCTCACGCCGAGATCCTCGAGTTCGTAAAGCCGGTGCTGGCCAAGGAAGGCGTGGANNNNTGGTGCTGCTGGACGAAGCCGGCCTGATCAAGCTCAAGGACCCGAGCAACACCCTTGCCACGCCGCGGGATATCGTTGAAAACCCCAAGCACCTGAAAATTCGTGAACTGGAAGGTGCGTTGCTGGCCCGCTCGGTGAGCCAGGTGGACCTGGCGTTCGTGTTTGCCAACTACGCCCTGGAAGCGGGGATCGACACCAACAGCGCGTTGATCGTCGAGAAGGGCAAGAGCCTGTACGTGGAGTACCTGGTCGCGCGCCCGGACAACATCAATGACCCTGGCATCCAGAAACTGGCCAAGGCGTTGA
>NZ_JACAOM010000220.1:0-1744 GCF_013386245.1 Pseudomonas sp. 21615526
TGGCGCTGGTGGCCGGGCTGTCGACGTACAACAAAAAGTAATGGGCAATGCTATTCATGATGACTCCGTGGAATGACGCAGCAATGGCGCGGCTCAGTCCCTAGTCTAAGGGGCTGTCCTGTCAGTTCATGTCAGGAGTCATCAAGCAAAGAGCAGACAGTCAATCTGGCTGTCTGCTCTTTTTATTGCGTGCACGTGTGTTGCGAGCTCTAAGGCTTGGACAAGGCCTGGTCTACCGCTGCGATCAGCTTTCCCAGATCCTTCGGGGTGGCTTTGTGAATGACACCGAACAGATAAGCGCGCTGTTCCTCCTCGTCGACCAGGTCTGCGAAAAAGACTTTCAGCTTCACTCCCAGCGCCTCTGCGAACAAGAACAGTGCCTCGACGCTGGGTGTATAGGTGCCGGTTTCGAAGCGGCTGATGGTTTTAGGGTCAAAACCGGTTTTTTCACCTAGTTCAGCCTGAGTAAGCCCTGCGACCTTGCGGTAACGTCTGATGGCTGGACCCAAACTTGAAATGTGCATCGCTCAATTCCCATTTAGAATCAAGAACTTAACGATAAATCTTAAAATTAGACAACCGCATGTACCATCACCTTTTCTTGCAAAATGTGATGTAATTCGTAGAATCGGCATCTAGGACAAGTATTTGGTGGTCTCGTTTCAGAAGGCAGGTTTATGAAACAGGAAATCATTGCTCTCTCCTTACTCTCATAAATGTGCCCATAAAACGGACGCCTGGCAGGGACTGAAATGTCGCTCGTCAGTGCCACGCTTCATTGCGCCTCACGTGCCGGATACCCGAATTCAAGCCTAGTTGATCATCACTGAATGGATGATGAATTGCTGTGCAAAATCGTGGGTTTGCGTACCTTTGCGGCCAACCAGCCGATCGACGGCGCAGCCCGACTGGAAATACGAATCCGCCTGTCCTGCCTACCCGGTGGTCGAGAGGGCGATCGAATGCTGTCCATGGAGCTTTAACGTGCGTCTCAATTTGCCGGTCACTGCTGTTGAACAGACTTTTGGGGAGCAGCAACGGCTAATTTCCGCAACTGACGTCAACAGCCATATTACCTACTGCAACGCCGAGTTTGCCGCCATGAGCGGCTTTACCCAGGCCGAGCTGATCGGCAGCACCCACAACCTGGTGCGCCACCCGGACATGCCGCCCGCCGTGTTCCAGCTGATGTGGAGCTACCTCAAGGCCGGGCAGAGCTGGATGGGCGTGGTGAAGAACCGCTGCAAGAACGGCAACTATTATTGGGTCAGCGCCTATGTGACGCCGATTCTCGAAGACGGGCGGCTGACGGGCTACGAGTCGGTTCGGGTCAAGCCCACCCGCGAACAGGTGCGCCGCGCAGAGGCGCTGTACGCGCGGTTGCAGGCAGGTGGTGCGGCGGTCTCGCCGGTGCGGCGTGTGGCGTCTGTGTCCCGGGCCATGGCGTTGCCACTGGCGGCTGCCGTTGCCAGTGTCGCCGCCTTCCAATGGGTTCCGGGTGTATGGGCCCAGGCGTTGACTGTCGGCTTGTTTCTCGGCCTGGGCGTCTGGGGGCATCAACGCTTGGGGCTGCAGCTCAAGCAGATTGTGCAGAACACGCCCAATACCTTTTCCGACCCCATCAGCGCCATGACCTACAGCGACGCGCTGGGGCCGACCGCGCAGCTCGAAATGATCCTGATCAGCGAAGAAGCGCGACTTAAAACCGCCCTGACGCGCCTCAGCGACCTGGCCAACCAGATGG
>NZ_JACAOM010000221.1:0-3767 GCF_013386245.1 Pseudomonas sp. 21615526
CACATGTTCTTGCTTCACCAACGCCGTGCGCGCCGTCTTCGGCTCCCGCACCATCGGTGCCGGGTTGGATATCTCGTCCACGCCAGCCTTCAACGGCACCGCCGCAGCCTTGACCGGCACTGCATGACTCTGAAGCGATAACGGCTTAAGCACCTCCGCATGCCTATCCAGCGGGGTCGTACCACCCAGCTTGGCAATCTGCTCCAACCACTCCCGTGCCCGCTCGGACCTGACCTTGCCCAGCNNCTGACCATTGCGGACAGGTAGATGAACAGCAGCGGCTCGTCGCTGAGAATCAACAATCCCTTGGCAATCGCCTCATGACTGAGCTTCAGGAGCGCTCCAAGCTCGGCTTGGGAGAGGTACTGCAGGAGCTTTTCGCTGTTGGGCTTGATGTCTGCCAACCACTGGTACAGCTGGGCAATACCGTCCCAGAGGCCGTAAAGCACGTTTTCAAAGCCCCGCGCATAAGCCAGTTGCAGCGAGGTGTAGCGCTCGCCATAACCCGCCTTGGAATAGCTCTCCCATATCGGCTTGAACGTGCTCGTCCACTGACCGCGCAAGTTGCCTTCCAGCGAGCTGAGCTCGGACTGATAGGAGGCATACAGTGCCTTGATGTGATCCCTGGAAACGTTGGGGTAAAAGCTGACTCGATACTGCCGGTCGACGGTGCACTCGGTGACTTCGAGAATGCCGCTGGGGCCGATGGTCTTATGGATGGGATCGCCGAGGGGACCACCGTCTTGCGCGACTTCCTGCAGCATCACCGGCGTATTGCCGATGGGCACGAACCGTGTGCTCTGGAACATGTGCACCAGGGTCAACGGTGAGTTGGCCTTGCAGGTCGCGACGGTGCTGGCGGGATACAGGGAACGGGTGATGGGCGCGACCAGCGAAACCTCGTCGCCGACCTTGAACACCTGCTCGACNNCAGGCGAGGGACTTTGCAGAGGTTCTCAGGGCAGGGGAGTAGAGGTTATCCGGCAGTTCAGTAGGACGTTTCGTTAAACCTCCGGCAAGGTCGAGCCGCCATCCACCACCAGCGTTTGCCCAGTGATATAGCCCGCCAGGTCCGATGCCAGGAACAGCATTGCCCCGGCAATATCCGACGGTGCGCCCAGCCGTCCCAGTGGCACCCGGCTGGCGATCTGTGCATTTACCTGGTCATCCCCCAGGTTGCCCATGGCCGGGGTTGCGATCATGCCGGGCTCCACACCGTTGACTCGCACATTCAAGCCGGCCAGTTCCAGCGCCGCATTGCGAATGAACCCGTTGACCCCGGCCTTCGACGCCGCATAGTGACTCAACCCCGGAAACGCAACCCGGGGACCTGTGACAGACGACGTAACCAGCACGCAGCCCCGACCCTGACGGCGGAACATCGGCAGCGCCGCCTGGGTCAGCCAGAACAACGCCGAGAGGTTGACCGCCAAGGTACGGCCGAGCATCGCCGGAGTGATCTCGACAAAGGGCGTCAGCGGAAAATACCCGGCGTTATGCACCAGAATATCCAGCNNCCTGCAATCAGCTCGAAAACCGCAGCCGCATCCGCCAGATCCACCGTCACCGCTTCCACCTGGCAGCCGCGCCCGCACAGCTCCAGCGCGAGCGCCTCTGCCAGTTGCAGGTCGGCGATCATCACCCGCGCGCCCCGCAGGGCAAACGCTTCGACGATGGCCCGACCAATACCCTGGGCGCCACCCGTTACCAATACGTTGCGACCAGTGAAATTCAGGTCTTCATTCATGACGCTGCTCCATACGCGCATAGGCCAGCGTCGGCACATCGACGATGCTTGAGCCTCCGTCCGCCACCAGCGTCGCACCCGTAATGATCGACGCGTCACTGGATGCCAGGAAGCGGCACACCCTGGCGATTTCTTCAGCGCTGGCCGGCCGGCGCAACGGCACATCGGCGCACACCCGGTCATAGGCGTGCTGCAGCGTCTCGCCATGGAAATCCATCAACGGCTGCATTTCCTCATCCGCCATCGGCGTGCGCACCCAGCCGGGGCACACCGCGTTCACCCGCACCCCGCGCGGGCCATAATCTCGGGCCAGCGAGCGATTGAGCCCGAGCAAGGCATGCTTGGCCGTGGTGTAGCCGCACACCTCGGGCCCGGCAGCCAGTGAGGCAATCGAACCCATCAGCACGATGTTCCCGCCACTTTCCAGCAGCAGCGGCAAACACGCCCGCGCACTGTAGAAGGCGCTGTCGAGGTTGCTGCGCAGCGCCGCTTCCCAGGTCTGCGGGCTGGTGTCGGTGGCGCTGCCCACGCCATGGCCGCCCGCACAGGCCAGCAGCACGTCGATCCGCTCATAGTGCTGGCGAATCTGCGTAATAAAACCCTCCCAGGTCTGCGGGCAGGCCGCATCACCCACCAACACCAACCCCCCGGTTTCCCGCGCGACCTGCTCCAGCGGTTCGCGACGACGGCCGATCAGTATCAACTGCGCACCCTCGGCAGCATACAGCCGGGCGCACGCAGCACCGATGCCCGTGCCGGCCCCGGTGATCACAATCGTGCTCGGCTCAGTCATCAGGATGCTCCGTGCGATTGAGCACCTGGCAGTAGGAACTGATGGGAAAGTTCGATAGTTCATCGAAGGAGGCGTCGGCATAGCCAAAGATCTTGCCGTCGCTGCGGTGTTGCTGCAGGTCGATCAGCACCAGGCCGAGGGTGGGGATGATTTTTTCGCGCCAGACGAACAGGTAGAGCTGGTCGGCGATCTTGTAGTAATCGCAGCGGTCGGTGTCGCACAGGCCTTGCTCGACACCCTTGAGGCATTGCCAGGCGTAGAACTGGTGGTTGAGGTAGATGTGCTCGTAGACCTCGCTCGGGCTGTAGCGATACTGGTTGCGCAGGCCGATCAGGTCGGTGGTTGGTGCGTGGGGGCATTGGCCTGGCTGCCACGGGCGGTCGAGGCTGCCGTGGAGGAACTCCACTTCCACCGACGTCAGCGGCTTACCGGCCAGGGCGCGGCTGTAGAGGCCTTCGCGGGTTTGTTCCTGGGTGGGCATGCGCCCGAGCACAGCGGTGAACGAAGCGCTGGCGGTGTCGAGCACCAGGCTGACCGACCAGGCCTGCGTGCCTTCGCGCTTGATGAAATCCACCAGGTACAGGCCGGGGCGCACCGAGGTCGCACGGTAGGTGGCGCTGCCGCTGGAGTGACCGTCGGCTGCAACCCAGGAGAGCCTGTCGCGCTCGAAACGGTGCTCGATCTGCCAGCCATTGGCGAAGTGCAGGGTGAAGGCCTTGCCGCTCAGGTCGGCCAGGTTCGGCAGGATAAATGCCTCTGGGGCGAAGCCGTCGGCCAGGGCGCCCACGGTGATCCAGTCAGAAGGGGTGGTCATTTGCGAAGCTCCGGTTGGGTGGGTGAACACCACGAATCATCGCGCCCGGGAGCAGGCGCGGGTATCAACCGGATGGTTGAGGCGAACTACAGGAAAAGACTTCCCACCAGTTCTGTGCGACTGCTGACGCCGGCCTTGCGAAACAGGTTGATCAGGTGGGTCTTGATGGTGGGCAGGCCGACATCCAGCTCCTGGGCCAACTGTTTATTGCTGGCGCCCTGGCGCAACAGCAGGGCGATCTGGCGCTCCTTGGGTGTGAGACCGGCCAATGCATCTTCAGTGGGCTGCATGTTGGCCACCGCCAGTTGCAGCAAGGTTTGCAGGGCGTTCAGTTGGGCCAGTTGCTCGCCGGTGAAAGCGCCCTGGTCGGCGGTGCGCAACAGCGAAATCGCCGCCTGGGGCTGGCCGGCGCG